>NZ_JBGORW010000013.1 GCF_041538065.1 Leptotrichia hongkongensis
CAAGGAAAATCAGTAGGTTAAAGATACATTAGGGAAGAAATATTTTTTTTAATATATTTTTGTAACAAATGTTTGACATCTATACATTTTTTATTTCAATATACCTGCTAACCTATGTAAAAAAATACTAAAATATGGTATAATAACTCTGTATATAAAGATAAATGAAATATTTATAAAAAAGCTTAAAAATAGGATGTTTTAGAAGATTTTGGATTAATGGGGTTTTGAAAAAGGAGAAGAAATGAAAATATTGGTAATACATACAGCGTTTATTGGAGATATTGTATTGTCTACGCCTTTGATACAAAGGTTAAAGGACATGTATCCTGAATCAGAAATTGATTATTTGACATTGCCGACAAATAAAAGTGTGATAAGTAACAATCCAAATTTAAATGAAATAATTCTTTATGACAAAAAAGGGCAAGATAAAGGGATAAAAGGGTTTTTGAGAGTTCTAAAGATTTTAAAACAAAAAAAATATGACTATGCGGTAATTCCACATAGATTTATAAAATCCATATTGCTTGCAAAATTAGCAAAAATTCCTAATATTGTAGGATTTGATGTAGCGACAGGCTCATTTTTGCTAAATAAGAAAGTTCATTATGATATGAAAAAGCATGAAGTAGAAAGATTACTTGATTTAGTAGAATATAAAGGAGAAAAAATTCCAATTAGAATTTATCCTGCAAAAGAAAATTTTACTAAAATTAATAAAATTCTGGGACATCACGGTTACTTTGGAAATGAGGGGCAAAAACTCATATTAGTTGCACCAGGTAGTCAAAGAGCAGAAAAAATGTGGCCGATAGAAAAATATCGTGAGGTTATTGAAAGATTGAAAAAAAATAAAAATTATTTTATTGGTATAACTGGCTCAAAAGCCGAAAAAAATTTATCTCTAAATTTCCCAAATGATAAAAATGTTATTGATTTTCGTGGAGAAATTAATCTTGTAGAATTTGGAGCTTTGATTTCAAAGGCTGATATTGTCGTTGGAAATGATAGTTCTCCAATTCATATTGCAAGTGGATTTGAAAAACCTTTTGTGATTGGGATTTTTGGTCCAGGAAAGCGAGATTTGGGTTTTTTTCCATATACTGAAAAAAGTAATGTTATTGAGGATAATGAATTTTATGAAAATAACATTGTGAAAATTCCTGAGAAAAGACACGAATATAAAAAAGATTACTATAAAGGAATTCCTTTAATTAGTGTGGATAGAGTCTTTAAAGAAATTATGAATCGGATTTAAGATAAAGTTATCGTTTTAAAAATAAAAAAAGAAAGAGAACTTATATTATGAATAAAAAAATTAATTTAATTATAAATAAAACAGGATTTGTTTTTTGTTTATTGGCTGGAATTGCTTTGTTTTTATCAGAAAAATTTGAAAATAACATTGTGATACATGCCTTATTATTAGCATTTGTAATTTCTATGATTTTTAGAGAAAATCGAAAAAAATTCTTTGAAAATTTAGACATAGAATTTTCTATAGAGTTATTGCTTTTTGTGTTTGTACCTTTTATAATAGCATATTTTGATGGTGGGATAGATACTCGTTTAGATAATTATCTTTTAAAATATTTGATTTTTTTTCCATTTATATTTTTTATAAGAAGTATGAAGAGAGTTATGATTTTTTTGAAAGCGACTTTGGCTGGAGCTATGATAGTAATGTTTCTTGCAACTTATAATTTTATAAAAGATTATAAGGCCTGGGCAACGCCAATAGGGTCTTATTATCCAAGAATTACTGCAATCTTAACAGTGCAAGACTTTGCTAATATCATGTGTATAGTTTTGTTATTTTTAATATCTTTTCTACTTTTTTACAAAAATGAAGATAAAAAGAAAAATAGGATAATAAAGATAGTTTTAGCTCTAATAACAATATTGACATTGTTTTTAGTCATTGTAAACAGATCTAAAATGGTTTATATTTGTTTATTGCCAACAATTTTTTATATTGCTTTAAAAAAAAGAAAAAGATATATTCTAGCAGTTTTTTTGGTTTGTGTAGGCGGGTATTTTTTATTACCAAGTTCAATTTCAGAAAGAATGCAATACATTGTAAATTATGAAAAAGATCCTTCAAGTAAATTAAGAATAATTTTTTGGAAAACAGGAATGGAAGCTTTTAGGCAAAAGCCGGTACTTGGATGGAAATGGGAAGATAGAAAGGAATTTAATCTTGACTATTATGAAAAAATGGGTGTCAGTAAATATGTGCATGAAAATTTTCTTGATAAATTAAGCGAATGGCCGATTTATTATGTGCATACACACAATACTTATCTTCAATTCCTGCTGGATTTTGGGATTGTAGGAATTTTATTCTTTGTGATATTTTTTGTAAGTACTTTCATGAAGGCAGTTTCTATAAACTTTTCTAAAAATAAGGAAAATATTGATAGCAGGCTGGTTGCTCTTGAAATTGGTACAAAAGCGGCTCTTGCAGCATGGGCAATACAGGGAATTACTGATATAAACCTAAATAATAAATATATGATTATAACTTCAGTAATATTGCTGTTTTTGTTAAATTATTTATGGAAAGAAAAAATAAAACTGGAAAAGGGACAAGATGAAAATGAATAATTACAAATTTAATATTTCAAAACTTGATAGGCTTAACAAAAAATTAAGGCAAAAACCATATAAATATATATACAAGGAAATGATGCCCAAAAAATTATTTAATAAAATCCAAAACAGAGTTTACTTTATAACTCAAAAAATGGTTGGAGAAGACTGGAATGAGCTTTTAAATGAATATTTTACAAAAGGTATCAAAGCAGAGCAAATTAAGCCAAAAAAATCATTTGAGAATGAAAAAATTATATGGCAGTTCTGGGGACAAGGATGGGATTTTGAAAAGTTGCCTGATGTAGTGAAGATAAGCTATAAATCTGTACAAAAATATAAAAAAGACTACACAGTAATACACTTGGATATGAATAATATAAACGATTATCTTGAAATACCAGAATATATTTTACAAAAGCTTGAAGATAAAAAAATAAATTTTGCACATTTTACAGATATAATAAGACTCGCTTTACTAATTAACTATGGTGGAGTATGGATTGATGCGACAATCTTGCTTACAGACTATTTGCCACAGGAATATTTTGAAATGGACTATTTTATGTTCCAAAGAGATGACAGCCTTAGTTTAGAAGAGAAAAAAGATTGGGAAGAATACGATGATTTTTATTTTTCGTGGAATGATGAAATGAAAGTCAGAGTATTAAATAGCGTAATTTTTGCAAAGAAAAACAATGAAGTGTTGAAGGTGTTACTAGATATGCTTCTAATCTTTTGGAAATATAATGATTTAGCACCAAACTACTTTTTCTTTCAAGTGCTGTATACTGAGTTAATTGAAAATTATTACAAGGATAAAAAATGTAAAATTATCTCAGATACATTGACACACGAAATGATAAGGGTCTGGTTTGATAAATTTTCACAGCAAAAGCTAGATGAAATAACTAAAAGAATCAATATTCACAAACTTACATATAAAATTGACGCTGGAAAACGGAATACAGCAGGAAGTTTTCTAGAACATTTTAAAAAAATGTATGAAATAGACTAAAATAACTGTATAAAGTGATTAAAATAATATTTTTTACAATATTTCTTTTAAAAAATTTATAATAATATAAATTTTAAATTTTTAGAGTATTGTAGATTGATATAAAAAAGAATATTTTTATAGTAATTAAGAATGGGGAAAAAATGAAAGTATTGGTATTGCACGGACATCTTAGTATGGGTGGCGAAGAAAGAGTTTTACTTAGTGTTTTAAAAAATCTGGTGGAACTGAATTACGATGTTGATTTACTTATAACTTGGAATCATCGAGAAAATAACTTATTCGAAAATGAAATTCCTGAAAAGGTAAATTATAAATTCTTATTTGATAACTATAATGGTAAAAATAAACTTATTAAAGAAATTTATCGAATAAGGGCAAAGGCAACTTATTTGAAAAAGGTTGAAAAAATAATAAAAGAAAATAAATATGATGTTATTATAGATTATTCTTCAAATTTATTGAAATATAATAATTTTGATATAAAAGTTCCAGTATTTGCCTGGATTCATTTCTCACTTACTTTTGGAGAGAAACTAAGTGCAGACAAAATAGAAAAATATAGAAAACAATATAAAAAATATGATAAGATACTGGCAATCTGTGATACAATGAGAGATGAATTTGTAGAAATTTTAGGAATGGATAAAAACAAAGTGGAACTTGTTTACAATCCGATAGATTTAGAAGCTATTCGTAAAAAAGCTGAAAATATTGATAAAAAGTATGAAAATTATTTAAAGCAGGACTATTTCCTGCAAGTTTCACGTTTGACAGAACAAAAGCAGCCTGAACATCTTGTCGATATTTACTATAAATTAAAACAGCGTGGAATAAAGGAGAAGCTTTATTTCATTGGAAATGGTGAAAAAGTGGAGCTGATTAAACAAAAAATTAAAGAATATAAGCTGGAAGACGATGTAATTCTGCTTGGGCAAATTGAAAATCCGTATCCATTCTTTAAAAATGCTAAATTATTTGTGCATACTGCAAAATATGAAGGTTTGCCAACTGTATTGCTGGAAAGCCTTACTTTGGGAACACCTGTTGTTGCATATGACTGTCCTACGGGACCAAAGGATATATTAGGAAAAAATAGTGAATATGGGAAATTGATTCCTTTAAACGATAAAGATGTATTTGTAGAAAAAGTTTGTGAATTGATGAATGATGATGAAAAATATAAAAATTATAGAAAAATATCATTAGTTAGAGCTGATGATTTTTCAATGAAAAATAATAAAATAAAATTACAGACATTAATAGAGAATATTAAATAAATATATTGACACTATATGATTTAGATAGCACATTTGAAATACTGTAAAAAGTTAAAACTTGAATGGTAGACTCTAATATAAGGAAAGGTTATACATGGATATAATAAACAGTATAAAATCTAAAATAATAATATGGCTATTTGGTACTAAAAAAAAGTATAAAGATATTGATTTAAAAAAAGTAAATACTATATTGCTTAATCCAAAGGATTCTATTGGGGATACGTTAATGTCTTTTTGTTATGCAAGGCAACTAAAAAAAATGTATCCTAGTGCAAAATTGGGAATTATAGTAACAGACAGAAATATGGAATTTACAAAACTGTGTAATGAAAATGAAAAAATAATTGATAGTATTGTAAAACGTAAGGATGTGCTTAAAAATCGTAAAAAGTGGGATTTATTATTGGATTTTTTGAGCAAGGAAAATACGAAGCGTATGATTTGGAAAAAAATATTAAGTCCAAAAATTACAATGATTTTTGGAGAAAGTGACGAGAAGCATTATTATAACAGAAAAAATTTAAAAAATTATGATTTTGACTGTACTCCACCAATTGAAACTCATATTATTGATTATCTTATAAATTCTGAATTTTCAAAATATTTTAAGATAAAAAATGAAAAGCCGCATATAGAAATTTTAGAAAAAGACATTGTTAAAATGGAAAAATTTTGGAAATCTGATTCTGAAAAATTTGATTCAAAAATAAAAATTTTATTAGTTCCGCAAGGTAGCGATAGAGAAATGAAAGCTAAAGAGGTTGCCGAACTGTTAAATAGCATTGAAAAAGAAATAAGAAAAAAAGTCAAGATTATCATGGGGAAAACATCAGGAAGTGAAGAATATTACAAAAATTTGATGAGATATGTAAATACAGATTTGGATATTACTTTATCTGAAAAATTTAATATTAGGGAATATGTGTTTTTTATGGCATTGGCTGATTTAGTAATAGGAGTTGATGGAGGAGCGCTTCACATAGCCTCTTCTTTAGATAAGCCATTATTAAGTTTTTATGCTAATGATAAGTATAATATTTTTAGATGGTCACCAAAGACTACCGCTGATAGTCTTCAGGTTGTTTCTAAAAATATTGGAGACCACAATCATACATATGGCTTTCCATTAGCAGAGGCAACGAAATGGTTAAATTCTAAAATAAAAGAATTGTCAGAAAAAAATAATTACGACTAAAGGATTATGCGTTATCCTGAACTAACGTAAATAAAAATATCTGTATAAGGAATAAAAAAAAATAATGAAAAAAATAAATTGGAAATTTTACAGACCATACAGGGATAAGCTGATTGATAAAAAAAATGAAATTTTGAGCCGTATATTTGATAAAAATAAAAAAGATATTAATTTAGTACCTTCAAAAATAAAACGTATTTTATTTTTAAGAACAGATGGCAAAATTGGTGATTATATAATAAGTTCATTTATTTTTAGAGAGATAAAGAAAAATTATCCTAATATACAAATTGATGTTGTTGCCGACAAGTCTTTGGAAAATTTATTAAAATTAAACCCCAATATAGATAAATATTATATTCTTGATAGGAAAAAAATGCATGAGTGGAGAAATATAGTAAAAGTGTTGAGAAAAAATAAATATGATGTATTATTTGATTCAACCGAAGGATTAAAGTATAAGCAGGTTTATCTTTTGAACAGAGTAAATGCCGTTGTAAATGTTGGCTATAATAAAGATGACTATAAGATATATAATAAAAATATAAAACAGAATAATACTTTAAAAATGATTCAAATTTATAGACAGATGATGGAAAGCGTAAATGTTGAAATAAAAGACACAAAATATGATGTTCCTATTTCTGAAGAATCTAGAAAAAATGTAGATAAATTTCTTGAAGAAAATAACGTGAAAGATAAAATAATAGCATTAAATTTTTTTGGAGCATCAAGAGGAAGAAAGATAAACGAGGAAAATGCGCTTATTATAATAAAAAGGCTGGGAGAAATGTATAAGGATTATACAATTATAATTCTAGATTCACCAAATGACAGGGAAACAATACATAATATCCTAAAAAAAACAGACAACAAAAAAGTTTTATTTTTTGAAAAATCTAAAACAATCCTGGATTCTATATCAATAATTAATAGCAGTGATTTAGTAGTGTCGCTTGATACTTCGATTTTACATATTGCTGAAGGATTGAATAAGAAAATAATGGCTTTTTATGGTCCAAAGATTAATAAAAATAAATGGCGTATAAAGGAAGAAGGCAATATATTAATTGATTATCCTGAAAATCGTATTAATGATGTAAATTTTGAAAAAATGTTTGATGAATTATGTCAAAAGAATGCTTTGCCTGCTGTTTAGAAATTAAAAAATATGAAATAGGAGAATGCTGATGAAATTATCCGTAGGAATAATAACTTTTAATGAGGAAAACAGAATTGGGAAAACTTTGGATTCGGTAAGAGAAATAGCTGATGAAATAATAGTTGTAGACAGCGGAAGTAACGACAGAACTGTGGAAATCGCACTTGCGAAGGGAGCAAAAGTTTTTGTAGAAAAATGGAAAGGATATGGACCGCAAAAAAATTCTGTTTTAAAAAAATGCAAAGGTGAATGGATTTTGTTAATAGATGCTGACGAAGTAATATCGCCACAGCTGAAAGTAAAAATAAAATCAATTATAAACAGTGAAAATCCATCAGGTGATGTTTACAAAATTAAACTGCGAAATATAGCTTTTAAAAAAGAAATAAAATTTGGCGGATGGGATGACTATGTAATCAGATTATGGAAAAATGGAAAAGTAAAAATAAATAGCCGTGAAGTACATGAACAGTACCAGACTGACAGTCAAATAAAAAAAATAAAAGAAATGATAATCCATTATACTTACGATAGTATAGAGGAATTTCTTGAAAAATTAAATAGATATACTTCCCAAAGTGCTAAAGAATATATAAAAAAAGGTAAAAACCCAAGTTTTATAAAAATATATTCCAAAATGCTGTTCAGGTTTATAAAGATGTATATTTTGCAATTGGGGTTTCTGGATGGCTATGAAGGGTATTTGCTTGCTAAATATAGCTCCATCTATACGATGACAAAATATACAAAATTACGTGAAGAATATTATAATAACTTAGGAAACGATACGTCCCTTGTTATTACTACATACAATTGGCCAAAAGCTTTGGAAGCTTGTTTAAATAGTGCATTAGATCAAACTGTTACACCAAAAGAAATTATAATTGCTGATGATGGCTCAAAGCAGGAAACAATAGATTTAGTAAAAAGATTTCAGCAAAGCTATCCTCAAAGCAATATTATTCATTCGTGGCAGGAAGACAAGGGATTTCGGGCTGGAATGTCTAGAAATAGGGCGATAAGCAAGGCAACAGGTAATTATATAATAATAATTGATGGTGATTTGATATTAAATAGGCATTTTGTTGAAGACCATATAAAAAATATGGAAAGAGGTTGTTTTATTCAAGGTTCACGAGTTATAACTTCACCAGCTGTGGCAAAGGAAATAATGGAAGGCAAAAAAATAAATCTTTTTACAAAAGGACTTAAAAACAATATGAATATGGTGAGAAGTAAACTTCTTTCAAAAATTTTTACAAAAGTAGATAGAAATTTACGTGGAGTAAGATCCTGCAATATGTCATTCTTTAAAGATGATTTAATTAGAGTAAATGGTTTTGAAGAAGAAATAGAAGGCTGGGGAAGAGAGGATAGTGAACTTGCCGTAAGGCTGTTTAATATTGGATGTAAAAAGAAAAAACTCAAATTTGAGGCTTTGACTTGCCATTTATATCATAATGAAAATGATAGAAGCAGGTTGAAAAAAAATGATGAATATTTGGCAAATGCAATAGAAAATAAAAAAACAAAAGCTAAGAAAGGGCTTGATAGATATGAAAGAAGTAACGCTGGTAATAACTAGCTGCGGAAGATTCGATCTGCTGGAAGAAACGCTTGACAGCTTTTTTGAATACAACACTTATCCAATTAAAAAGATAATAATTACAGAAGACAGTACTGAAGGGAAAAAATTGGAGAGATTAATTTCAAAATATAACGATAAAAATAATAATTTCAAGCTTATAGTTAATGAAACACGGCTGGGGCAATTAAAGTCAATTGACAAGGCTTACCGTGAGGTTGATACTAAGTATATTTTTCACTGTGAAGATGACTGGAAATTTTTGAAAAAAGGTTTTATTGAAAAATCAATGGAACTGATGGAGGAAGATGAAAAAATTCTAGTTGTTGGACTACGTGATAAAAAAGATTTTGCAAAAGATTTTTTTTATGATGAAGATTATATTTCAAAAAATGGTGAAAAATATTATAGTGTAAAAGGTGAAATATTTACTTATAATCCAGCCCTAAGAAGAAAAAAAGATATGGACTTATTTGGACTTCACGAAAAATTGGAAAATCAGAGATATGAGGAAGTTTTGTCTGATTTTTATAAAGAACATGGGTTTAAAACAGTATTTTTTAAGGAACCATATGTAACACATATTGGAAATAAAAGACACGTTCATTTTAGTAAAAATCGTAAAAATACTGTATTAAGCTTTAAAATTGATAGATTGATAAAAAAAATCAGAGCAAAAATCTTAAAGTTGAAAGGAAAGTTATAATTATATTTTAATAAATATTTTTCTTATTTTTTAGTTGTTATTTTTTTATGTTTCGTATAAAATATAAGTACAAATGGTTATAATAATTCCATTTTACATTTAATATCAAACTTGTATATCAAACAATCTTAGGTTTGGCTTAAATATTTATAATTTTTGAATTTGTTTTTAAAATAATATAAAATTAAAAAGAATAAATATAAAAATCTTTAATTTATGTTGAAGTATAAAATTAATATCTATTAAAATAAAAAATATTTACTAAAGTAATTATTTTTCAGTATTTAGAATAATTTCACTATTTATAAATGAAGGATGGAAAAATGATATATTTAGTTTTAATAATAATTCTACTATTTTTTATATTTGTCATTTATAACAAAACTAGAAAAAATTTTGTTTTATGTCTTATGTATCATAGTGTTGACAGTGAAAAAGGAAAAGGTGGAATTTTTGTAGATGAATTTGAAGAACATATAAAATGGATAAAAGATAAAAAAACTTTTAAAATGGAGGAACTAAAGGGATTAAATTATACATTGCCGAAAAATTCAATATTAATAACTTTTGATGATGGTTATAAAAATAATTACACTTTAGCTTTTCCAATTTTGAAAAAGTATAATATGAAAGCTACGATATTTTTGAATACAAAATTTATTGAAAAAGATGAAGCGTATTTAAACTGGGATGAAGTAAGAGAAATGTATGAAAGCGGACTGGTTGATTTTCAGCTTCACACACATTCTCATCAGTTAACAGTAAAGGATATTGAAGTGCTTGCTTTTTATGATAATGAAAGTTCGCCATATTTTAAAAGAGAAAGCTATAATTTATTTTTTGAAGGAAATTATGATGAAAAAAAAGATATGGAAAAATTAAATGGACTTCCAGTATTTAAATTAAGAAGTAAAATTTCAATTCCTGGATATAAGCCAAAGAAGGACTTTGTAGAAAAATATAGAAATATAACAGAGTTACAAAAAAATAATAAATCTGAAAAAGAAAAAAAAGAATTTTTAAATAAATTATTTAAAGAAAATCAAAAAGAATTTTTTGATAAAGTTAGTGAAGAAGAGTTTAGAAAAATTGTAGAATTTGAAATTCTGGAAAATAAAAAAATTATTGAAGAAAAACTTGGAAAAACTCCAGATTGCCTTGCATATCCTTGGGGTCACCGATACAAAGGGAACCGGGAAGATATAAGAAAATTGGGAGTTGATGTATTTATTACTACAAGAAAAGGCGTAAATCCATTAAAACTTAATAAAAACTGGATTTATCGTGTAAGTGGAGACGATTTTGAGAGTTTTGACGAATTTAAAAATGAACTGACTGATGGAAGCAGTCCATATTATAGAAAATTGAGAAATATTTTTGTAAAAAAACGTTAATCAGATATTTTACAAAAAATGATTTAAAATTTATTTGAGCCTAGAAAAGATTGAGCGAGTTAGAAAAAATAATATTTTTGAAAAAATAACCTACAAATTTTTAGTTCAATTTTAAAATGGTTTTATATAAAAGCAAATAATGAAAGGCAAATTTAGATATATGAAAAAGATAGAACTCGATTTTGGAGTAATTAAAAAATTAAAAAAATATATAAAAAAATATTATATATTAATCATACTAAATCTTTTACTTGCAACAATATCATCTCTTGTTTCTTCAGCTCCAATAGCTTTGATAAAAAGGCTGTTTGATAAAGGTATTGCAGGAAAAAGTGAAAAGGATATTTTGTATGCGGCAGGGGCAATGATAATGCTTGCGGCAGTTGGAGCAGTACTTATGTATTGGAATACAATTTTTTCAACTGTAATTTCATCTTCTATCTATAAGGACATAGTTACTGATATTTATAACAAAATACAGACTTTAGATATGGAATATTTTTCAAGCAAAAAAATAGGGGATATGATGACACGTGTCATGACAGACCCTAGCAATATAAATTCAATTATATTAGAGATTTTTGATATGATTTCTGAAATAATAAAAGTAGTCTTTTTTTTAGGAATAGCATTTTATATAGATTTTGATTTAACTTTAGGAGTCATGGTTGTTACTCCAATCCTTGTAATTACAGTAAGAAGATATGCAAAAAGGCTAAAGCATTCAGGAAGGCAGCGGCAAGAGGCATTAGATGGGCTAAATTCCAAGTTGCAGGAAACATTGTCAGGAATTAGGGTTATAAGGGCATTTGCTACAGAGAAGTATGAAATAAATAATTTTAAGAAAAAAAATAATAATTTAAAAAAAATTGCTGTAAGGTCTGCTAGATACAATGCAAAAGCTAACTCCATTATGGAAGCTTTAAATTATATAATAATAGCGCTTCTATTGATGTTTAGCGGATATCGTGTTTTGAGGGCAAAAAATTTTACGCCTGGAGACTTTGTTACGATAATAGGTGCTATTTCATCAATGTATACACCTGCAAGACGTGCCATAACAAGATTTAATGCAATAAGCGTAAACTTATCTTCAATTACAAGAGTTTCTGAAATCTTAGAAGAAATGCCATCTATTGTAAATAAAGAAAACTGCATAAAATTTGAGAATTTTACAGATGGAATAAGCTTTGAAAATGTAGATTTTGAATATAAAGATAATCCTGAAAAAATATTGAAAAACATTAATTTAGATGTTAAAAAAGGTGAAACAGTTGCCTTTGTAGGGAACTCAGGTGGTGGAAAATCAACACTTGTAAATTTAATACCAAGATTTTTTGATGTATCAAATGGTTCATTAAAAATTGATGGAATTGATGTTAGAGATTATGAAATAAAGAGTTTACGTAAAGCAATAGGAATCGTGCCACAGGAGACATTCCTTTTTTCTGGAACGATACTTAGTAACATAAAATATAGTCGTCAGAATGCTACTTTTGAAGAAGTTGTAGAAGCTGCAAAACAAGCTAATGCACATGAATTTATTGAAAATCTTCCTGATGGATATGATACAGAAATTGGAGAACGCGGAGTAAAATTATCAGGTGGACAGAAACAAAGGATTGCAATTGCACGTGCAATCTTAGAAAATCCTCAAATATTAATTTTGGATGAAGCAACTTCAGCTCTTGATAATGAGTCTGAAAAGCTGGTTCAGGACGCACTTGAAAAACTTATGGAAGGAAAAACAACATTTATTATCGCTCATAGGTTGACAACAATCGAAAATAGTAATAAAATAGTAGTGATACAGAAAGGTGAAATAAAAGAAGTGGGAAGTCATAATGAATTATTAAGTAAAGATGGAATTTACAAAGCGTTATATAATAAAAACTTTGATAATAATATAAAAAATTAATAAAAATTCAAAATTATGGCATATAAAATTATATTTTACTAAAAAAAATAAAAAGTTAGGAGAGTAAAAATGAAACAGATAAAAGGTATTTTTTTATTTTTGATGTCAATTGTACTTGTGGCATTTGGAAGTCAAGATTCAAAGAACTCGAAAAATTTAGTAAAACAATTAGAAGATGAAACTAAAAAAGTAGGAGATAAAATAAAAGAAGTTAAGGAAGTAAAAACAGCAAAAGTAGAAGCTAAAAAAGAAGAGAAAAAACCTGAACAGAAAAAAGAAGTTCAACAGCAGCCTGTAGCAACAAACGTTCAGGCACAGTCTCAGCCTCAAACACAGCAACCAGCTGTAAATACACCTCCGCAACAACCTGCAGCATTAACAGAAGGTGCAGTTAATCCAGAATTTGCTCTTAATGAAGGTAACAAAGTTAATGGTAAAAAAGAAAATAGAAAAAATAGAAGAAATAATAGAAACGGCTTATCTAAAGCGCCAAGACATAGCCGTTTAAAAGACAGTTCGGCAGCAGCACCAAAAGAAACTACATCAAAAGTTAAATCTCAAGATTCTGCTCCAAAATCATCTGGAAGCAGCAGTTCTGGTGGTAGTGGAAGTAGCAGTTCAGGTTCATCTTCGTCAGGTGGAGGAGATTCAAGCTCTTCAGAATAGTAGTAGTAACTCAAATTTTTTGAAAACATAGTTAATGCAAGTTAAATAAATTTTTGATTTTAGTAACTAATTATAGAAAATTATATTTATCAAAACATGGAAATATCAAAATATAAAAGAAAGGTAGTGAAATTTAATATGTTTAGAAGTAGGAGAAAAGAATTACAGGAAAATTTAACAAAAACTAATATAGATATTTTAGTATCTCTAATTCCCATGTTGCTTGTAGCATTTTTTGTTTATGAAATAACACCAGTTTTAGTGATATTATCAGCAGTTATTGCTTCAGAACTGATAGAAATAATATTTTCATTCTTAATACAGAAGAACAGAGATGCTTTAAAAGATTTTTCGGGAGTTGTAATAGGGGCTTTAACAGGGTTTGTACTTGCTCCATTTACACCATTTTACGTAGCGGCATTTGCTGGTGGAATGGCCACACTGTTTGGAAAAGTTATATACAGAGGAATGGATAAGAAAATTTTTAATCCTGTGATTTTGGGAAAACTATTTGTGTTAACATTTTTCCCAGCAGTTCTTGCACCTAATTCTACAGCATGGACTAATTCAGAAATTTTGAATATTTCCAATGAAAAGATATCAGGGTTGGCATCTTTGATTTTAATAAATAAAGGTATAATTGGTGAATTTTCAATAATTGCAATGGTTTTAGGAGCTATATATTTAATGTTTAGAACAAAAATAACTTGGCATGTGTCGGTAGCATTTTTTGTTACAATTTTCATTGGATATTATGTATCTTCTAGTCGTAATGTAGATGTAACGACTTCGCTTGGAGAAGTAATATTTATGGGAATTTTTGTTTTGACAGATACGTTCACTACTCCTCAACATGGGTTTGGAAAAATATTCTTTGGATTTTTAGCTGGACTTTCCACAGTAATATTCTGGTTTTTAGGAATTCATACTGAAGCAATTATTTATTCAGTGTTAATTTTGAACCCTTTCACAAAACCTATAAATACAATTTTCAAGCCAAATGTATTTGGTGAGGAATCAGTTTCCTTTGCTGAAATAATACAAGGGATTGGTTTTGCAATTATTGTAGTTTTAATTGTATTTGCAACATCTTACCTGCATACTTATGGATTTATTCCATATATTGTTTATATTTATGTTGTATATGGAATATGGCGATTATACAACAACAGATAAAAATAGGGAAGGCTTTTTATGAACTTTAACTTAAGTTTTTTAGATAAAATAGAAAAATTAAAAGATAAAAAAATAGATATTTTACAATCTGAAAATAATTTTTACCGCGGTGCAATTCCGTGGTTTTTATTATGTTCAGAAAAGAAAAAGATAATTTATATTTCCACATCCAACAGAAATTTGGAAAATTATCATGCAATGCTGGAAAATTACTATGAAATGTCAGAAAAACAAAAGGATATTTTAATAAAAAAATCTAAAACTGGTAAAAAAAATATTAAAGAAAGTAAAAATAAACTAGAAGATAAAAAAATAATTGATATTTTTGAAAATATTTCACAAAATAAAGAAGATATTACTGGAATAAATATAAGACTGTTGGATATTTTAAAAAATCAGGAAAAATTTATTTTATTTGTGAATTTACAGATTACTTTGGATATTTTTTTTGAAAAAGTTAAGTTTTTTTCCTTTGAGATTGGAAAAGAATATAGTTTTACGAAAATTGTGGAATTTCTTGTAGAAAATGGGTATGAAAATTCATATTTGATTGAGAAAAAGGGTCAGTACAGCAGACGTGGGGATATTCTTGATATTTTTCCGCCAGATTTGGAAAATCCTGTTAGACTGGAATTTTTTGGGGATGAACTGGAAAGTATAAGAATTTTTGACATTGATAGCCAGATTTCTGTGGAAAAGATGCAAGAAATAAAGGTTTTTGGAAATTTGCTTTCTGGAAATAATTATGAATTGATTGAGCTTATTGATGAACTAAAGGCGGAAGATGTAACGATCGTTATTGAAAATGAGGAATTGCTGGACTATAAAATGGAAGAGTTTATTTTGCTTGACAGAAGCCGTGAGGAAATTTATCGAAAAAGATATGAAAATCTGAAGAAAAAAAGTATTTTTGTTCAGACTAAAAATTTCTCACAGGAGCAGATTGAAACTTTTAGGGATAAAAATAGGCTTGAAAAATTGTCAAAAATTGAAGATATTTATATTTTTACGAATAACTATGAGAAGAAAATGGCTGAATTTGGACAAATTCTGACTGAAAAAGAAAACAATCTGGAAATTGAAAAATATGAGCTGTTTGAAGGATTTATCTTTAGTGATACTTCAGAAAATCCAGATAATAAAAATAGAAAAAATAATTTTATTGTGCTTACAGACAGGGAGCTTGACGGATATATTTACGAGCGAAAGAAAAAAACAACAAAAGCTATAAAATATAAAAAAGTCAATCAGATTATAGAAGGTGACTATGTAATCCACGTTCAATATGGTGTTGGAATTTATAAGGGAATTCAGACAATGGAAGAGCGGGATTATTTGAAAATCAAGTATGCTGACGAGGATATTTTGTATATTCCTGTGGAAAAGCTGGACAGACTTGAAAAATATGTGTCAAATGATACGGAACCGCAGTTATTCAGGCTGGGAACACGTGGATTTAAACGGAAAAGAAAAAAGCTCGAAGAAGATATTCAGAAATTTGCGGCAGAACTTATCAAAATACAGGCAAGAAGACAAAGCCAGAACGGTTTTGTATATCAGAAAGATACTGTGTGGCAGGAGGAATTTGAGGCGAATTTTCCATTTGAAGAAACAGAAGATCAGAGAAATGCCATAAATGATGTGAAAAAGGATATGGAAAGTCCGCAAATAATGGACAGGATTGTCTGTGGAGATGTTGGATATGGGAAAACGGAAGTTGCAATGAGAGCTGCATTTAAAGCAATTGACAATGGAAAGCAGGTTGTTATGGTAGCTCCGACTACAGTGCTTGCAGAACAGCATTTTGAAAGATTTAAAAGAAGATTTGAAAATTATCCAATTACAATTGAGAATTTATCACGGCTTACAAAAAGTAAATCAAAAGATATTTTGAAAAATCTGAAAAGTGGAATTATTGACTTAGTTATTGGAACTCACAGGCTTCTAAGTGATGACGTACAGTTTAAGAACTTAGGGCTTTTAATTATTGATGAGGAGCAGAAATTTGGAGTTAAGGCTAAAGAAAAGTTAAAATCTCAAAGGGAAAAGCTGGATGTGCTGACATTAACTGCGACTCCGATTCCACGTACATTAAATCTTGCGATGCTTGGAATCCGAGAGATTTCCATAATTGACACTCCGCCAACAAACAGGCTTCCCATTATAACAGAAATTCTCGATTGGGATGAGGAAACAATAAAAATGGCAATACTGCGTGAACTATCACGTGATGGGCAAGTTTTCTATATTTATAACGATGTAAAAAATATGAAGGAAAAATTGAAGGAACTGAAGGAAATGCTTCCAGATTTTGTAAAAATAGAATTTATAAATGGACAGCTTCCGCCAAAGGAAATTAAGGATAAGTTGTTGCGTTTTGAAAATGGGCAGTTTGACATTCTGATTGCTTCAACAATTATTGAAAATGGAATTGATGTGGGAAATGCTAACACTATTTTGATTGAAAATTTTACTGGTCTAGGATTATCGCAGGTGTATCAGCTGAAAGGGCGTGTAGGACGTAGCAACAGGCAAGGATACTGTTATTTATTAAAAACGAGAAATATTACAAAGCAGGGACGTCAAAAGGAAGAAAGCATGCTAAAAGTGGAAGGAATAAAATCAGGAGGTTTTCAAATTTCGATGGAAGACTTGAAAATACGTGGTGCTGGGGAAATTTTGGGAGATAAGCAGCACGGAACGATTGAAACTTTTGGATATGATTTATATATAAAAATGCTAAATGAGGAAATTCGTAGGCAAAAGGGCGAGTTCGTCGAAAAAATAGAAAATGTGGAAATTATACTAAATGAAAGAGGATTTATTCCGGAAACATATATTGAAAAAGATGAAAGGCTAAATATCTATAAACGTTTTGCAATGCTGGAAACAGATAGCGAATTAACTGATTTGCTTGATGAAATTAGAGATAGATTTGGGAAAATTCCAGAACAGATGAAAAAATTTATTTTAAGCATTAAATTAAAATTATTTGCTGAAAAATACAAAATTCAGAGAATTTTTGAAACAAGAAATCATTTTGAGCTGTACTTTTTAGGAAACGCTCAAAAAGAACAGGCAGAGTTAAATGAAAAATTTGAGATGAAGAAAGTTGTAAAAACTATTGATGCAGTAAGTCCGAAAGGAAAAAATAAAGAGGAGGATACAGTTGATAATCTTGTTGTAATGAAAGTAAGAAAATCGGATTTTTTAACTGTTGTGGGATGTGAATAAAATTGTCAAAACTTTTAGGTTCAGGGTTAAAGAAGTTTTGTCATAAATATATAAAAGCTTTAGTCAGTTAAAGGCTAGAGCTTTTTTTGTATTTTTTAAAATTAATTATACAAAATTAAATATGATTTTAAATTTTTTCACAAAAGCTATTGACAAAATGAAAAATCGTAGTATACTCAAAGTGGAAGTTGTGTTACAATGGGGTATGCAAAACTTTTGAAAAGACTATTAAATAGTGAAAAAATCAACTAAACTAAACATATTTAAGAACAATAATATTTAAAGCAAAGGAGCTTGAGAAATTATTTATTTTTTTAGTTCCTTTTTTATTTTTGTCAATTAATAATTTTTTATATATAGACAAATTATTGATTTTAGAAAAATTAAGGAGGTGAAAAATTCGAATATTTTGTTAATAAAACAATTTAGGAGGAAAAAACTATGGCAACATTAAATGCACTAGGAATGATTGAAACAAAAGGATTAGTAGCGGCAATAGAAGCTGCCGATGCGATGGTAAAAGCAGCAAACGTTACTCTAATCGGAAAAGAACACGTAGGTGGAGGACTAGTATCAGTATTAGTAAGAGGAGACGTAGGAGCAGTTAAGGCTGCAACAGATGCAGGAGCTGCGGCTGCCGAAAGAGTAGGAGAATTGATTTCAATTCACGTAATCCCACGTCCACATGCTGAAGTTGAGACAATTCTGCCAAAAGGAAGAGAATAATTTTTAAGTTCTTAAAATGACATAGCATATAAACAATGTTTATAAATAAAATTTTTAGGAGGAAAAAACTATGGCAACATTAAATGCACTAGGAATGATTGAAACAAAAGGATTAGTAGCGGCAATAGAAGCTGCCGATGCGATGGTAAAAGCAGCAAACGTTACTCTAATCGGAAAAGAACACGTAGGTGGAGGACTAGTAACAGTATTAGTAAGAGGAGATGTAGGAGCAGTTAAGGCTGCAACAGATGCAGGAGCTGCGGCTGCTGAAAGAGTAGGAGAATTGATTTCAATTCATGTAATCCCACGTCCACATGCTGAAGTTGAAACTATTTTGCCTAGATAAAGGGATTTTTAGAAAGGATTTGTCAGATGGAAGAAGAAAAAAAACAGAGAATGATACAGGAATATGTGCCCGGTAGACAGTTGACTCTGGCTCACATAATTGCAAATCCACAAAGAGATTTATCAAAAAAGATAGGGCTTTCCGAAAATAATACAAATGCAATAGGAATACTTACAATAACTCCGGGAGAAGCGGCAATAATTGCGGCAGATCTGGCTACTAAAAGTGCAGGAGTTGAAATAGGATTTGTTGACAGGTTTACAGGATCGGTTGTAATAAACGGAGATGTGGGAAGCGTAGAAGCTGCTGTAAATGAAGTAGTTTCATATTTTAAAAATGTACTAAGATTTAGCATAACTCAAATAACGAGGTCATAAAATTGAAAAAGATACTTTTAATAGGAAAATCAATGTGCGGTAAGACAACATTGACTCAAAGAATACACGGTCTGGATATACAATATGAAAAAACACAGATGTTAAAGTATTCTGATGATATTTTAGATACGCCTGGTGAATATATGGAAAATAGAATGCTTTACAAGGCTTTGATTATAAGTTCGTATGACTGTGATGTTATAGGAATGGTTCAGGCGTGTAATGAGGAGCATAATGTTTTTCCGCCAGGATTTTCCACAGCTTTTACAAAACCTGTAATTGGAATTGTAACAAAATCTGATTTGGGTGGAGATGTGGAAAGAGCTTGTGAAATATTAGAAAATGCAGGAGCCCAAAAAGTTTTTGTTGTAAGTTCTTATGAAAATAAAGGAATTGAAGAGCTTGTCAAATATCTGGAAGATGATAACGGGCAGTTAGAAGGTGATAAATAAATGGATTCGTACGGATATGTGGAAACACGGGGACTTGTAACGGCAATAGAGGCTGCCGATGCTGCATTGAAAGCTGCTAATGTAACATTGACAAACTATTACTATGTAAAAGGTGGAATTGTAACCATTGAAGTGATGGGAGATGTTGCTGCTGTAAATGCCGCTGTGGAGGCTGCCGTTGAAAGTGCTAAAAGACTTGGCAATTTCCTGAGTAGCAATGTCATTGCGAGAGTGGCTGCTGAAACGAAGAAAATCCTAATAAGTGATAATGGAAAAAAATCAGATGAAAAGACAGTTGTCCAAGAAAAATCTGAAGAAAAAGTTATTGAAGAAACTCTAGAAGAGAAAATAGATGAACGGTCAATAGTTGAGAATACAGATAAAAAAGAGGCAATAGTTGAACAAACGGAGGATATAGTAGTAAAAGAGCCTGCTCAAGAGATTTTTGAAAAAGCATCTGAAGAAATTTCAGAAAAAATTGAAATAGCAGAAATAATCGAAGATGCGCATCAAAAAGAAGAAGTAAAAGCAGAATTAAGTGACGGCAATCAGGAAAATAAGGAAATTTCACTAAAGAAAGATTCCAAAAAAAAAGAAGACGAAATAAAAAAATTGAGAAAAGAATATCAGGATACGAAGGTAGTCGACTTAAAAACAAAGGTAAATAACCTTAAACTTGGCTATACTTGGAATCAGATAAAGACAATGCCAAAGAAAAAATTGATAGAAATTTTGATAAAAAATAATCAGGAGGAATAGAGATGGCAACATTAAATGCATTAGGAATGATTGAAACTAAAGGATTGGTAGCGGCAGTAGAAGCTGCAGATGCGATGGTAAAAGCTGCAAATGTTACTTTAATTGGGAAAGAACACGTAGGAGGAGGATTAGTAACAGTATTAGTAAGAGGAGATGTAGGAGCAGTTAAAGCTGCAACAGATGCAGGAGCTGCGGCTGCTGAAAGAGTAGGAGAATTGATTTCAATTCACGTAATTCCTCGTCCTCATACTGAAATTGAAGCTATATTGCCTAAAGCAAGAGTAGTTGAGGGTGAATAAGAGAACTTAAAGTAATCAGATAACAGTGATTATTTATAGAAAGGACAAATTATGGATAAAGATTTACAATCAATACAAGAAGTAAGAGATTTATTAAATAGCGCAAGTAAAGCATTTGAAGAATATAGTCAGTTCTCGCAAGCTCAAATTGATGAAATAGTAAGGGAAATCTGTGAAGAAGCCCAAAAACATGAAGTTGAGCTAGCAAAACTTGCTAATGAAGAAACAGGATTTGGACGTTGGGAAGACAAAGTTCTAAAAAATAGACTTGCTTCAGTAGGAGTATATGAAGCTATAAAAGATCAGAAGACAAAAGGAATAATTCTTGATGACAAGGAAAAAGGGATAACTGAAATAGGAGTTCCAATGGGTATAATTGCAGCCTTGATTCCATCAACTAATCCTACTTCGTCAACAATTTATAAAATAATGATAGCATTAAAGGCAGGAAACGCAGTAATTGTAAGCCCTCACCCAAATGCAAAGGACTGTATAATTAAGACTGCAGAATACTTGATAAAAGCTGCTGAAAGAAAAGGTGCTCCAAAAGGACTCATTGGAGTTATAAAAACACCTACATTACAAGCTACACAAGAACTTATGAAACATAAAAAGACTTCATTAATTCTTGCAACAGGTGGAGAAGCGATGGTAAAAGCTGCTTATAGTTCAGGAACACCTGCAATAGGGGTAGGACCTGGAAATGGACCTGCGTTTATTGAAAGAAGTGCTGATATAAGAAAAGCCGTTAAAAGAATTATCGACAGTAAAACTTTTGATAATGGAGTAATTTGTGCTTCAGAACAATCAATAGTTACAGAAGAAGTAATTAAAAATCAAGTAGTAGATGAACTAAAAAGACAAGGAGCATATTTCCTTAACAAAGATGAAAGAAATAAAGTTGGAAGTATCCTTATGCGTGCAAACAACACAATGAATCCAAAAATAGTTGGAAAAACAGCCTTATATATAGCTGCAATGGCAGGAATAACAGTCCCTACGACTACAAAAGTGCTTGTTTCTGAAGAAACAGAAGTTTCTCACTTGAACCCTTATTCAAGAGAAAAATTATGTCCTGTATTAGGATTTTATACAGAAGAAACTTGGGAAAAAGCATGTGAAAAATGTATAGAAATTCTTGAAAATGAAGGAATTGGACATACAATGTCAATGCACACAAATAATGAAAATATCGTAAGAGAATTTTCATTGAAAAAACCTGTGTCAAGATTGCTTGTAAATACAGCTGCGGCACTTGGAGGAGTAGGAGCAACAACTAATCTTTTACCTGCGTTTACATTAGGATGTGGAACTGTTGGAGGAAGTTCAACTTCTGACAATATTGGACCATTAAACCTTATAAATATTAGAAGAGTAGCTTATGGTACAAAGGAACTGGAAGAATTGAAAGAAGAAGGTTCATGTGTAAATACATGTTCAGTTGATAATTCACGAGTGAACGAAAATGAAATTGAAGATATCATAAGAAAAGTATTGGACGGAATTATAAAAAAATAGATAGGGTGTGATAAAAAATGCCTGTTATAACAGAAGGAATGCTTAGAAAATTAGATAAGGAAGGGCAGCTTGAAAAAGTACATATAACTGAAAAAGACATCCTTACACCGTCAGCAAGAGAGTTTTTAAATGTGAAAAAAATTGATTTTAGAATAAAAAGATCACAGGATCAAGTTGTGAATAACGAATCAGATAATGTAAACAGAGTTAAAGACTCTCAAGCAAATACTTCCGAAGAAAAAGCCCCTCCAAAAAGACAGTATAAAGACTATATTACAGGAGCAACTTATGATAAAAAGCCTGAATTTATGACTCAACTGTTTGGAAATGAACTTGTTGTAAAAAATCATAAGAGAATTGTTTTACGAGGTAAATTTGATATTTTGCAGGCTGAGGTAATAAGATACTGGAAAAAATACGAAAAGAATAAAAAATTGGAAAGTGACTTTGCACAAGCATACAGATTTGTAAGAGATTTGTTTATAAGTGAAATGACTGATACACCGTTTCAGGAAAGAGATGTTCTTGGATATGACATTGATACATTAAAAGATATAACTCATAATACAATTAAATATTACAAAACAGGACATCTCTTTGAAATAAATGCTGACTTTGATGAAGCAGTCATTGATATAAACTGTCTTAGAGCTTTGTCAAGAGAGTGTGAAGTTGCTGCAGTAGATGCTTTTTATAAGGAAGGGAAGACGGAAAGAGTAGACATGCTAAAGGCACTAAACCGTCTGAGCAGTATATTGTACTTGATGATGTTAAAAGCAAATAACGGAGATTATAAATCATAAGCTCTGAATTGGGAGATATTATGGACAGAAATGAATTGGAGAGAATAATAAGAGATAAGTTGCAGGAAATTCTGACAACAGAAAAAGAAGATACCTTTATGGTGGAAGCGTCAGGTCGTCATGTGCATCTTACCAAAGAACACGTGGAAGCACTTTTTGGAGAAGGATATGAGTTGACACCTGTAAAAGATTTATCACAGCCTGGACAGTTTGCCGCAAAGGAAAGAGTCAGAGTAATTGGACCAAAAGGAGAATTTTCGAGTGTTGCAATATTAGGACCATGCAGAAATTTTTCTCAAGTAGAGTTATCACTTACTGACTGCCGTGAAATTGGAGTCAAAGGAGTAATAAGAGAAAGCGGAAAAATTGAAGGAACACCAGGAATACTTATAGGTGTAGGTGATAAATATATACAGTTGGATAAAGGACTTATAGTTGCAAGAAGACACATACACATGACAAGTGAAGATGCAAAAAGATTTTCTGTAAATGATGGTGAAACTGTGAAAGTAAAAATTCATAGTGACAGACCATTAATATTTGATGATGTTTTAATAAGAGTAAAGGACAGTTTCAGATTGAGCATGCATATTGATTTTGATGAAGCAAATGCTTGTGGATATACTTCAGGAGTAACTGGAAGCATTGTAAAAGATTAAAGTGAAAAGGGCAGGAGATGAAATGGATACTCAAGATTTAATAGAAGTGCTTGCAAGGGAAGTATTAAAGGAAATTGCCAAAAGAGAAAACCAAAGTTTATCTGAAAATATCAAACATTCTCCTGAAAAATCAATAATAACAGCTTTTTTAGGAAATGATGAAGTCTTGAAGGATGAACTTAAAAAAGAGACATCAGTTGTAGACAATATAAAGTTGGACAGTACATGGGAAGAAATAGAAAAAAATGAAAATAAAAAGAGACTTGTTGTATCAACTCTTGGAATAAATGATTTAATTGATCTCTCACAAGGGAAAAAAAGTATCATAACAGAATTCCTTTTCAATGAAGGAGAAGTTCTGCTTGTGGAAGAAGGGCTGGAATATAAAAAATATACTAAACCTGCTGCATTAATAAGCCTTTATGACGAATATGTCAAAAAAGTTCAAGAATTTGGAATAAAGGTTGTGAAAAGAACAGAAGTAAAAAATGTTTTTGATGCTAAAGAAAAAGTGTATCTGAAAGGTTTGGTAACAGAAAGCAGGCTTAGAAAGCTAGGATTAAAAAATCAGATGCTTGAAGTTGACGCAAAATCTAAAGTAACTTCCCTTGCGATGGATTATATAAAAGAAAATAGCATTGAACTGTGCTATGAAAGAGGACAATAACATGTTAATTGGAAAAGTTGTAGATAATGTCTGGGCAACAAGAAAGGATGAAAAGCTAAGAGGACTAAAACTTATGGTAGTTGAAGTGGAAGGTACAGGTGAAGGTCATGGAAGCAGAAAAATGGTTGCAGCCGATTATATCGGTGCTGGACAGGGCGATAAGGTAATAATTGTTACTGGAAGTTCTGCAAGACATGTATTTGATGCTGAAACTCCTGTAGATGCGACTATTGTAGGAATAATAGACAGTTTGGAATCGGAAAAGGAGTAAAAAAATGGGAAAAAGATTGATAACAGTAAAAAATCTTTTTGAATATATTCAAGATAAGGAACTGGTGGTTCAGGCTGATATGATTATTACTCCCGGAGCAAAAGACATGATCAGAGAACAAGGAATAGAAGTGAGATACGAAAAGACTTGTGGCATATCAAACTCTGCATCGGGAAATGAAATCAGAAAAAATACAAG
This sequence comes from Leptotrichia hongkongensis, assembly GCF_041538065.1. NCBI lineage: Bacteria > Fusobacteriati > Fusobacteriota > Fusobacteriia > Fusobacteriales > Leptotrichiaceae > Leptotrichia > Leptotrichia hongkongensis. Next base: position 25,008 of record NZ_JBGORW010000013.1, read on the forward strand.
AGATTGTGAAGATTTGGAAAAGAAAGTAATTGAAATACTTGTAAAAAATTACAAAATTACAGATTCTGACACAATCCGAAAAATATTATCCAAAATAAAGGAATTATAGTAAGATTACTTTAGAATAAAATTTAAAAGTAATAACTATTTTCTCAACTCTAGACTATTTAGACTTATTAGCTAAATATTATGGAGATTGAGGGTACAATAGAAAGGAAGTGGATTTAATGGGTTTATTTCAAATAAAGCCGGATATTCATTACGGAGCTAATTCTTTGGATATATTAAGAACAATGGAAATCGAAAAAGTATTTTTAGTAACAGACGAGAATATGGTCAAACTAAAAGTAGTGAATAGAATAACAAATATCTTAAAATCAAGAGGAATAGATGCTAAAATATATTCGGATGTTAAACCAGATCCCACAGATGAAGAAATTATAAAGGGTATGCTTGAGCTTAGTGCTTATGATCCTGACTGCATAATAGCACTAGGAGGAGGATCACCGATAGATGCCTGTAAATCAATGATTTATTTTACAAATAAAATAAAAAGGGCAATGGGAGAATATAAAAAGCCTAAATTTATTGCAGTTCCAACAACAAGTGGAACAGGATCAGAAGTAACATCTTATGCAGTTGTTACAACTCAAAGTAAAAAAATACCGCTAAGTGACAGTGAAATGCTGCCTGATATAGCAATTTTAAATCCAGAGTTTATAAAAACTCTTCCGCCATCAATAATTGCGGATACAGGAATGGATGTTTTGACACACGCTATAGAAGCTTATGTTTCAAGATCTAGAAACTTGTTTACAAATACACTTGCCATAGGAGCAATAAAAACTGTTTTTGCTGATTTGGTAAGCAACTTTGAAAATCCTGAACTTGAAAGAGAAAGAATTGATTTACAGATTGCTTCATGTATGGCAGGAGTAGCATTTAGCAATGCAGGACTGGGAATAAACCACAGTATAGCACATTCGCTAGGGGCAAGATTTCATAAACCGCATGGACGGCTTAATGCGATAATAATGCCAAAAGTTATAGAGTTTAATGCACAAAATAAAAATGCGGCTAGATATTATCGTGAAATTGCTGAAGCATTGGGATTTGCACCTAAGGAAGATGCAGAAGGAGTAGAAATTTTAGCAAAAGCTATTAAAATGCGAGCCGCTAAAATGTCGATACCAGGTAGCTTAAGAGAACTTGGTATACCTGAAGATCAATATTTTTCAGAAATGGAAAGCGTAATTGATCAGATAGAAAATGATATGTGTACTGGGGAAAACCCAAGAAGATTTAGCAGAATAGAAATGAAGCAGCTACTGACAGATTTATATTAAATTTGAGGAAAAGGAAAAAAGATGAGAAAAATAATAGTTGTAGATGATGAGCCGATAACAAGAATGGATATATGTGAAATATTGAAAGAAGCAAATTATGACGTAGTCGCTCAGGCGGGAGACGGCTTTGATGCAATTGAGCAGAGCAGAAAATATAAACCTGATTTTGTAATAATGGATGTCAAAATGCCGATACTTGATGGACTGAAAGCAGCAAAAGTCATAACAGAGGAAAAATTGTCTAGAGGTATTGTTTTACTCACAGCCTATTCCAATAAGGAATTTATAGAAGAAGCCAAGAATATAGGAATAATAGGATATATAGTAAAACCCATTGATGAAAAATCCTTTATTCCTAATCTTGAAATCATATTTAATAAGCAAGAAGAATTTGAAAAGCTGGAAAAAAAATATTTAAAAACAAGTCAGAAGCTGGAGGATAGGAAAAAAATTGATATTGCCAAAAGTATTTTGATGAAAACAAGAAACTTTACTGAAAATGAGGCATATGAATACATAAGAACGCTTAGTATGAATAAAAGATGTGACATGGGAAAAATAGCAGATATTATAATTTTATCTGGAGATGAAGATGCTTAGAACGATATGTAAACAATATACACAACTTTCAAATAAAGATATTGAAAAGCTGGAAAAAATATGTGAAGGGCTGCCTGTAATGAGTAAACTTCTAAAGGCGGACGTGTTTATAGACTGCATGACAGAAAATAGAGATACAGCAATTGTAGTTGCTGAGGCAAAACCAAGAATAGGATCGAGCTATACTCAAAGTGTAGTAGGAAAATTTGCCTATAGGAAAAATGAACCAGCTGTACTTAGAACTCTTGAAACTGGGCATCCATCAAGAGATTATAAGGCGTTAACGCAAGAAAATAAAAGTGTAACGCAAAATGTAGTACCCATAAGAAGTGATGAACAAGATGGGAAAATAATAGCCGTTCTTATAGTTGAAGAAGGAATGAATGAGGAAAATATCGGCAAGGGGCTGAGTTTTTTGAACAATGCAACTGATGATATACTTATGAGTTCTGTTGGAATGATGCGAGAGCGGAAAATTATTGACTATATAAATGATGGAATTATAATCTTTAACGAGGAAGGCATGTGCATATATGCTAATTCCAGAGCAAAATATGTTTACAGAAAAATTGGCTATAAGGATTCTTTCCTTGGAGAAAAATTTGATAATATTGTAATTGATAATGTTGAATTTGAAGATGTACTAAGTGGAAAAGTAAATAAAAGATCTGATATAAATATATCAAATATGGTTTTAAGCCTTGAATATATACTAGTAAAGGAAACAAAGAACGTTAAAAATGTAGTCTTATTTATAAAAGATATTACTGAAATTAAAGTGAAGGAAAAGGAACTAGTCCTAAAATCTGTTGCAATAAAGGAAATACACCATCGAGTAAAGAACAATTTGCAGACAATAGCAAGCTTACTTAGAATACAGGCTAGAAAGACTGATGATAAAGCTGTAAAGGCTGCATTTAGTGATAGTATAAATAGAATTTTAAGTATTTCAGTTACTCATGAACTGCTTGCACAGAATGGGCTTGACGAACTTGAAATAAAGGAAGTTATAAATAAGATTCTGAAAAATTCAGTGAGAGAGAATTTAGACGGGCATCTGAAGCTTAAAATAGATGTCATTGGAGACAACTTTGAAATAAGTTCAGATAAGGCAACAACAATAGCCTTGATAGTAAACGAACTTGTAGAAAATTGTATAAAGCATGCCTTTAAAGGAAAAACTAAAGGACAAATAATAATAAAAGTAAGAAGAGGGGAAATGAAATCCCGTATTTCCATAAGTGATAATGGAATAGGAATGGATGAAAGAGATTTTGAAAAAGGAAGCATTGGATTGCAAATAGTTAAAAGTCTTGTGAAAGAGAAACTTTATGGGAATCTGGATATAAAGACTGGTAATAAAGGAACTGATATTAGTTTTGGATTTGAAAATTGATGATTTAAAGACAAAGGAGTCTTGAGATGACAGAAGAAATACTAAGTGTGGGGATAGACATTGGAACTTCCACAACACAGCTTATCTTTTCAAAGATATATATAGAAAATAGAGGAAGCGCTTTTACAGCTCCTCAAATAAAAATAATAGGAAAAGAAGTTGTTTACAGAAGTGAAATTTATATTACCCCATTGGAAAATGAAACAAAAATAGACGCAAAAAAGGTTAAGGAAATAATAGAATCTGAATACAAAAAAGCAAATATACAATATAAGGATGTTTCAACAGGAGCTGTGATAATAACAGGAGATACTGCAAGAAAGGAAAATGCTAAGGAAGTATTGCAGATACTTAGTGGAATGGCAGGAGATTTTGTTGTAGCAACTGCAGGGCCTGATCTTGAAAGCATTATTGCTGGAAAAGGTTCGGGAGCCTATGGATATTCTGAAGAAAAAAATACAAGTATCGTAAACTTTGATATAGGAGGAGGTACTACAAATAATGTTGTCTTTAACAGGGGAGAAGTGGAAGACACTACTTGCCTTGATATAGGAGGACGACTTATAAAATTTGATGAAAACAGGAATACACGTTATATTTTCAAAAAAATGTACGATATTGCTGAAGATGTGAATGTAAAGCTGGAACTAGGAAAACCTATAAGTGAATCTGATTTGAGAAAAATAACAAGAAGAATGGCACAGCTTATTTTTGAAAGTGTAGAAATTTTTCCAAAAACAGAACTGTATCATAAAATTGTAACATATAATGACTTCAGAAAGCACAATAAAGACATTCAACATTACTCATTTACTGGAGGAGTTGCAGATTTCATCTATGGACGTGTAGAAAAAGATTTGTACAAGTATAATGACATTGGAGTAGTTCTTGGTGAAGAAATTGTAAAAGTTCTGAAAGAATTGAATATAGAGCCTTTGAAGTTAAGTGAAACAATAGGAGCGACAGTAGTTGGAGCAGGAAGCCATACTACAGAAATAAGCGGAAGTACAATTACTTATACCGAAGGAATCTTCCCAATAAAAAATATTCCTGTATTAAAAATGTCTGAGTCAGATGAGAATTTACCTGTTAATGAACTGGGAAAAGTGATAGAAGGTAAACTAGACTGGTTTAGTTCTGAAAATGAACTTGAAAATGTGGCTCTTGCATTTAAAGGAAAGCATAATATGGCATATAACGAAATAATGGAATTATCTTTAGTAATTTCAGATATTATCAAAAGAAAGCATGACAAAAAACATCCTGTAATCGTTATAGTTGAAAATGATATGGCAAAAGTGCTTGGACAATGTATGAAACTGGAGCTTGCTGATTATGACATAATCTGTATAGATAGTGTTAAAGTAAGAGACGGAGACTACATTGATATAGGAGCACCATTAGGAAACGGAAATGTTTTGCCTGTCGTAATAAAAACATTGGTATTCAGTTATTAAATTAATAAATTTTAGAGAGGTGGCAATAAGATGGTATTAAAAACAAAATTATTCGGTCATACGTATGAATTTAAATCTGTAAAAGATGTACAGAATAAGGCAAGTGAATTTAGATCAGGAGATGAACTTGCGGGAGTAAGTGCAAGTACAGCGGAAGAAAGAGTTGCCGCAAAAGCTGTGTTGGCTGAGTTAACATTGGCAGACTTAAGAAACAATCCGGCAGTACCTTATGAAGAAGATGAAGTTACAAGAATTATCCAGGATGCTGTAAATGAAAAGATTTACGGAGAAATAAAAAACTGGACTGTAAGTGAATTAAGAGAATGGATTTTGGATTCTCATACAAGTGGTGATGACATAAAGAGAATCAGTAAAGGTCTTACAAGTGAAATGGTAGCAGCAGTTGCCAAACTTATGAGTAATATGGACCTTATTCAAGGAGCAAGCAAAATAAGAATTAAAAAATTCTGTAATACTGAAATAGGTGGAGAAGGAATACTTGCAACAAGATTACAGCCTAACCATACAACAGATGATCCAGATGGAATTATGCTATCAACTTATGAAGGGCTTAGTTTTGGGCAAGGAGATGCTCTTTTAGGGTTAAACCCAGTTGATGACAGTGTTGACAGTGTTATGAGAGTGCTGCACAGATTCCATGAAATTAAGACTAAATGGCAAATTCCTACACAAATATGTGTATTAGCTCACGTAACTACACAAATGGAAGCAATTAGAAGAGGAGCACCTACAGACTTAGTTTTCCAAAGTATTGCGGGATCTGAAAAAGGAAATGAAGCATTTGGAATAAATGGAACAATGATTCAGGAAGCAAGAGATTTGGCATTAAAACATGGAACAGCGACAGGACCTAACGTAATGTACTTTGAAACAGGACAAGGTTCAGAATTGTCATCAGATGCTCACCATGGTTGCGATCAGGTTACAATGGAAGCAAGATGCTACGGATTTGCGAAAAAATTTGATCCATTTATTGTAAATACGGTTGTTGGATTTATCGGACCAGAATATTTGTATAACAGTAAACAAGTAATAAGAGCTGGACTTGAAGATCATTTCATGGGTAAACTTACTGGAATCTCAATGGGAGTTGACGCTTGCTACACTAACCACATGAAAGCAGATCAAAATGATATTGAAAACTTGAAAGTATTATTAACAGTAGCAGGATGTAATTACTTTATGGCTATTCCTGCAGGAGATGATATAATGCTTAACTATCAAACATCTTCTTATCATGATGATGCTACATTAAGAGAACTATGTAACAGAAGACCTATAAAACCTTTTGAACAATGGTTAGAAAAAATGGGAATAATGAAAGATGGAAAACTTACAGATAGAGCCGGAGACGCTTCAATTTTCTTAAAATAGGGAGGAAAAATCAATGTTATCAGAAAGAGAACTAAAAGACGTAATTGAAAAAATAATAGGTGAAATGAAAATAGACGAACCATCAACAACTGTTGAAGAAAAAGCACCAGTTGTCAGTACAAGCTCAGTTTATATTGAAAGTGGAGATGAGCCACGTGAAAATCCACATATTGTAAATGGAGAAGTAAGAGATATTGGAAAAATAAATATAAAAGATCAAATGCTTGTGGATAATCCTGAAGACAAAGAAGAATATATGAAGTTAAAACAAAAAACATCTGCAAGACTTGGAATTGGAAGAGCTGGAACAAGAATGAGAACAGAAGTTTTGTTAAGATTAAGAGCAGACCACGCTGCAGCGCAAGATGCCGTGTTCAATGATGTGCCTACAGAATTTCTTGATGAGCTTGGATTGTTTGAAGTTACTACTGAATGTGAAAGCAGAGACCAATATATCACACGTCCTGATTTAGGAAGAAGAATTTCTGAAGAAGGAATAAAGACAATAGAAGAAAAATGCAAAAAAAATCCAACAGTTCAAATATTATTGTCAGATGGATTAAGTTCAACTGCAGTTGAAGCAAATGCAAAAAATATAATACCTGCATTGTTAAATGGGCTTAAAGGATATGGAATTGAGACAGGAACACCATTTTTTATCAAATATGGAAGAGTTGGAGCAGGAGATCACGTTGGAGAAATTTTAAATGCTGATGTAGTTTGTATATTAATAGGAGAACGTCCTGGACTTACAACTGCAGAAAGTATGAGTGCCTACATTACTTACAAGGCTCGTCCTGGAATTTCTGAAGCAAAAAGAACAGTTGTTTCAAATATTCATAAGGATGGAACTCCATCTTCAGAAGCAGGAGCTCACGTTGCTACATTAATTAAGAAAGTAATTGATGCAAAAGCAAGTGGACAAGATTTAAAATTATAAAATTAACTTAATAAAAAATAAAAATTAAAAACTTTAGGAGGAACAATGAAAGGCGATAGATTAAAAGCTAATGTACTAGCTGTAAGATTAATTCCAAATGTAGATGATGATATGGCTAAAGAACTGGAATTACCCGAAGGACATAGAAGTATAGGAATTATAACAGCAGATTGTGACGATGTTACATATACTGCACTTGATGAAGCTACAAAAAAAGCTGTAGTTGATGTAGTTTACGGAAAATCATTCTATGGTGGAGCTGCAAATGCAAATACAAAACTTGCAGGAGAAGTAATAGGAATATTGTCAGGGCCTACTCCTGCGGAAGTAAAAAGTGGACTAGCTGCAGCAGTTGACTTTATTGAAAATGAAGGAGCATTCATAAGTGCAAATGATGATGATAGCATTGCATATTATGCACATTGTGTATCAAGAACAGGAAGTTATTTATCAAAAACAGCAGGAATTGCAGAAGGAGAATCATTAGCATACCTAATAGCACCTCCGCTTGAAGCAATGTACGCTTTAGATGTTGCATTAAAAGCCGCAGATGTAAGTTTAGTTGCATTCTTTGGACCACCTTCAGAAACAAACTTTGGTGGAGCACTTTTAACAGGAAGTCAGTCAGCATGTAAAGCTGCGTGCGATGCTTTCGCTGAAGCAGTAAAATCTGTGGCAGATAATCCATTAAATTATTAATTGAAGAACCATTGTTATAAACTAGAATTGCCTTGTAAATTTATAGCATTAAATTTTTAAATAAAAAATATTTTTATTGGGCAATTCTAAATTTTTATAAAATATTTAAAAAATTTTTAAGTATAGTTCTATTTGTGTAATTAAAGTTTTTGTAATCCAAATTAATAAAAAGAATTTTATAGAAAATGATTTTGAATAAATATAATTTTGAGTATTTTCATTTAAAACAAAATAATTAAATGAAAATTTGGGAGGAATATAAAATGGGAATAGATAAAATAATAATTATTATTATGACTATCTTTATGGCAATAGGTGGAATAGATAAAATATTTGGAAATAAACTGGGATATGGTGAAAAATTTGAGGAAGGAATAATGGCTATGGGGTCACTTGCGGTTGCTATGGTTGGGATTATTTCTTTAGCACCAGTTTTAGGAAATATTTTGACACCAATAGTAGGACCAATTTATTCAGCATTAGGAGCAGATCCGGCTATGTTTGCAACAACACTTCTTGCAAATGATATGGGAGGAGCTCCGCTTGCATTAGGAATGGCTAAAAATCCAGAAGCTGGAAGATTAGCGGCATTTATATTAGGTTCGATGATGGGACCAACTATCGTGTTTACAATACCAGTAGCATTAGGAATTATTGAAAAAGATGACAAGCCATTTTTGGCAAAAGGAATTTTAGCTGGAATTACTACAATACCGTTAGGAGTACTTGCAGGAGGATTAGTGGCTGGATTCCCAATAGGATTGATTTTGGTGAATTTGATACCAATAATAATAGTTGCTGCATTAATTATTTTAGGATTAATTTTTATTCCTGAAAAAATGACAAAAGGATTTGCAGTTTTTGGTCAAGCAGTAGTAATTATAATTACAATAGGACTAGTAGCTTCAATAATTGAAGCATTGACAGGGTTTGTAGTAATTCCTGGAATGGCTCCAATAGCTGATGGTTTAGGAACAGTTGGAGCAATTGCGATAGTTCTTGCTGGAGCATATCCATTAGTACATTTTATTACAAAAGTATTTGGTAAACCGCTTGAAGTATTAGGAAAAGGTCTTGGAATGAACGAAGCTGGAGCAGCTGGGTTAGTTGCAACTTTAGCTAATAATATCCCTATGTTTGGAATTTTAAAAGATATGGATGCAAATGGAAAGGTTATGAATATTGCCTTTGCAGTAAGTGCAGCATTTGTTTTTGGAGACCATTTAGGATTTACAGCTGGATTTGATGGTGGAAAATATACTCAAATGATTTTCCCAATGATAGTTGGAAAATTAGTGGCAGGAGTAACAGCAATAGTTGTAGCAAAAATATTATTCTGCAAAAAAGAAACTGCAAAATAAAAATGTGAAAAAATGATTATCTGAGGAGATGAAAGATGAAATTTAGTATGAAAAAATTGATTGGATTATTGGTATTTTTAGTTATGGCATTCGCTTTATCAGCTGCTAATTTGGACGAATTGAGATGGGTTCCAAAAAACAGGGAAGCTTTATCAAAACTTATAGATGAAAATAAAAATCAAGGAAATTATGTAGTCTTTGACTGGGATTATACATCAATTTATCAAGATACACAAGAAAATTTGTTTAGATATCAGATAGATAATTTAAAGTTCAAAATGACACCGGCACAATTTTCAAAAGCAATAAGAAAAGATATTCCGCTTGATAACTTTGCAAAAGACTATGTTAATGTAAAAGGTCAACCTATTAACATTACAAAAATAGCAAATGATTTGGATAAAAGATATACTTTTCTTTACAATAACTATATAAAAACTCAAAAAATGTCTTTGGAAAAAATTAAACAAACTGAAGAATTTAAAGATTTTAGAGGAAAATTAGCATTTCTTTATGAAGCAATAGGTGGAAGTTTTTCACATGATGTAGCTTATCCTTGGGTACTTTACCTATTTGAAAATATGAGCGTATCAGAAGTGCAAAAACTAGCTAAGGAAGCAAATGATTTTGGAATTGGGAATAAACTTGGGAAATATGTTCTTGAGTCAAGTGATAAACTAACAGGTGAAGCAGGTAAAGTAAGCCATCAATATAAGAGTGGTTTGAGAACTCAGCCTGAAACAGCCAATTTATTTCATGAATTTGAAAAAAATGGTATAAAAGTATATATAGTTTCAGCTTCTCTTGAAGATATTGTAAAAGTATTTGCAAGCAATAAGTCTTATGGATATAATTTAAGTTCTGATAGTGTTTATGGAATGCGTCTTGAAATGAACGGAGACAAATATGTTGCCGAATATAAGCATGGTTATCCACAAACACAGACTAAAGGAAAAGTTGAAGTAATAAATAAATACTTGAAACCTAAACATGGTGGAAAAGATCCGCTTCTAGTTGCAGGAGACAGTGAAGGAGATGTAAATATGCTTTCTGAATACAAAGGTACAAAAGCACTTCTTCTTATGAAAAGAAAAGGAAAACTTGACAATCTTGCAAAAGATGCTAGAGCGTTAATTCAAACAAGAAACGAAGAAACAGGGTTATTCGTTCCTGAAAATTAATTGAAAGATTTTGGAGGAAGAAATAATGGACTTAAAAAATTTAGATAAGGAAACATTGGAAAAAATATTAAGAAAAGTAGTACAAGAAGAACTTGGAAGAAAAGTTGGAGGATTTGAAAAACATATTGATAAAAGTGGAGTAGGAGTTGTTAAAATCCCTTCAGTAAAACCTGAAAGATTTGATACTGGAAATCCTAATGACAAAGTATTCTTAACCGATGTATTTACAATAGAAGAAAGCGGAAGATTGAGTTGCGGAGTTATGGAAATGGAAGAATCTGCATTTGATTGGGAACTGAACTACGATGAAATAGATTATGTAATAGACGGAACATTAGAAATTATAGTAGATGGACGTAAAGTTACAGGAAACAGGGGAGATGCCATTTTAATCCCTAAAGGTTCAAAAATAAAATTTAGTGCTCCTAACTTTGCAAGATTCTTATATGTAATCTATCCTGCAAATTGGCAAGACACTTGTAAATAAGTTAAATAAATACCCCTAAAAAATAGAGGCTGTAAAATGATATAACAATAACAGCCTCTTTATTTATTTAAAAAATACCTAGAGAGTTATTTATTGAATAGTTTCGATAAAATTTACAGCCTTTCCCAAAATACGTTTTATTCGTTCATTTTTTACTATGACAGGAGAATCAAGATTTTCAATAATATCAGCTATTTCTCCATTTTCTATTATAACTATTTTATCACATAGGTAATAACATGCTTCAAAATCATGGGAAATAAAAATATATGTTAAATTCATAGTTTCCTTTAGTGAGCCAAGAAGTTCAAGTATTTGCTCTTGAATAACAGGATCAAGCCCGCTGACAGATTCATCAAATATGATTATTTCAGGTTCTAGTATTAATGCTCTTGCAATACATACCCTTTGCAGCTGTCCTCCGCTTAGTTGAATAGCCTTTTGTGACATAAATTCAGGGTTAAGTCCTACTTTTTCTAAAAAATTTTCTGCACGTTTTTTCATTTCCTCGTATGAAATTTCTTTTTTATAGTGTATTTTTAGAGGTTCAGTCAAGACTTCTTCGACTGTATATTTTGGATTTACTGCACCAAAAGCATTTTGAAAAACTAACTGAATTTTACGATGAATTAAGGATAGTTGCTTTTTATTGATATTTTTGTATGATATTTCATTAAATATGATATTTCCTTCATCAAAAGATTCCAGTCCTACAAGCAGTTTTGCTAATGTACTTTTTCCTGAACCACTTTCTCCCATAATGCCAAGACATTCGTTTTGTAAAACAGATAAATTTATTTTAGACAAAATGGCTTTTTTATCATAGTGTTTGCTTACATTTTCAATTACTAATTTTTTCATATTAAATTCCTTCTTTTTTGTATCTTGTGTAGCGTTTTCTCAATATTAATGATTTCCCGTAGTCACTTTGAGGATTTTTTAACATATCAGAAGTATTACCTTTTTCAATCAAATTTCCATTTTTCATAATAATTATTTTTCCGTCAAGTTCTTTTGCGAGGTTGTAATCGTGAGTAATTACTATAAGTGAGGTGTTTTGGGATTGCAGATTTTTTAGTAATTCAGTAACTTTTTCGGTATTATAGTAATCAAGGGCTGAAGTAGGCTCGTCAGCTATCAGTAGCTCAGGTTCCAGTTGAATCATCATGGAAAACATTATTCTTTGTAACATTCCACCACTTAACTGGAATGGATATTTTTTCATTAATGCTTCTGGATTTGGAAGATTTAATTTTTTCATTTCTTCAATCATCTTCTTTATACATTCTTTTTTTGACAAGCCAAGCCTGCTTTGAAACAGCTCCACAGCGTGAGATTCCACATTTTGAAAAGGGTTAAACACAGCCATAGGATTTTGGGAAATGTATGAAATTTTTTTACCTCTGTATTCATTCCACTCCTTTTCTGATATTTTCAATAAATCTTTTTCATCAAAGAATATATTCCCATTTATGCTGGCATTATCAGGCTTTATTCCTACTAATAATCTGGAAAGCATTGTTTTTCCTGAACCGCTTTCACCGATGATAATAAGAGTTTCTCCCTTTGGTAATGTAAACGAAATGTCATTTAGTATTGTTTTGTTATCAATACTGACTTTTAGTGCATTTATATCTAATTTTTCCATAATTTTTTTATTCCTTTATTATCAAAAGTTTCTCCTAACAGGTTAAATGTTAAAACTGTTATGAATATAGCAAGTCCTGGATATAGTACCAGCCCTGGAATTCGTCTGAAGTAAGGTTTTGCGTCGTTTAGCATCATTCCCCATTCGGATATGTTTGGCTGTACTCCTATTCCTAAAAAGGAAAATCCTGAAATCATTAAAATTATATTTCCAATATTCATTAGGGCTGCGATTAGAACAGGCTTGAAAACAAAAGGGAGAATATGTCTTTTTATTATAAAAAAAGGTGGAGCTCCTATTGCCTGTGCTGCCTGAACATACTCCTGCTGTTTGACACTAGAAACTGTATTTCTTAAAATTCTTGCATAGTAAATCCATTCAATAGCGCTTACAGCAATTACAATATTCCCTATTCCTTGACCTAAAATACCGACAAATGCCATCGATAAAAGAAAACTTGGGAAAGCCATAAAGACATTTACAATCCATAAAAATATTTTATCCAGCTTCCCTCCAAACCAGCCTGCCAAAATTCCTACAGGAAAGCTTATGCATAATGTAACAACTGTAATTAGTGCTGAAATCATAAGTGACAGCCTTGTTCCGTAGATTAGTCTTGAAAGAACATCCCTTCCCATATGGTCTGTTCCCAGCTTATGAATTTTGCTTGGAAGTTGAAGTTTTTGTGAAATGTCAGTAAACTGTGGATCATAAGGAGCAAGTAAAGGTGCAAAAATAGCAATGAAAATCAATACAGCAAGTAATGATACTGAAAAATAAAATAATTTTCTTTTTTTCATAATTACAATACACCTCCAGCTTTAGATTTTTCTTTTATTCTTAATCTTGGATCCATATATTTTACAAGTGCTTGAGTAAATTCATTTACAATAATAGACATTATTCCAAAAAATAAAAGACAAATTTGAATTAATGGGAAATCTCCAGTTTTTACAGCTGTAGTAAATAATTTTCCAATACCAGGCCAAGCAAAAATTTCTTCAATTAACACACTTCCTGTCAGTAAATACATAATATTTGAACTTAGAACTGTAATAATTGGAATAGATGTATTTCTTAGCAAATGGTTAAGAATTATTCTTTTTTTTGAAACACCTCGAATAATTGCATTTTCAACATGAGCTTTATCCATTTCTTCAAGTATATTTTTTCTTATAAAAAAAGTTGTCTGTGCGATTAAAGGTAGTACAAGCGTTATGCAAGGCAAGATAAAATTTTTCCAGTCGCCTCTTCCTGAAACAGGCAGGATTTTTAATGAAACTGAAAAGAAAATAATTAGTATATAGCCTAGCCAAAAAGTGGGAAGTGATACTCCTGCGTATGATAAAGCTTGAACTGTATAGTCAAAAATTGTATTTTTCTTGATTGCGCTTAAGACTCCTAATAAAGGAGATAATATAATTAAAATTACAAATGAAAAAAATCCAAGCTGAAAAGTTGGAACAATAGCTTCATTTACAAGCTCTATAACAGGAGTTTTTTTTGTATATGATATTCCAAAATCACCTTTTAATATATCTGTGAGCCAGTTAAAATATTGAATATATAAAGGTTTGTCTAATCCTAAATTTTTTCTAGCTGCTTTTAATGTTTCAGCAGTTATGCTTACATGAGATGCCCTTAAATAATTTTGGGCAGGATCTCCTGGCGACAGTTTTACAAGGAAAAATGTAATAACTGATATTGCCAGAAAAATCGAAAATAATGATATTAATTTTTTTATCACAAAATCATCCCTTAAAATTGAATACTTTAAACCTCTCCAAAACCAAACTTTTAAAAATTATTTGAATAAATTATCTGTAATTTCTAGATTCAATTTTGAAGAGGCTTCACTATTTTGATATTTTTAATTTATTTTACTTTTACAGTTGTCCATACAGGAATTCTATTTTCTTCTGGCATAAATTTCACGCCTTCTAGCTCTCCAGTTCTATAAACACTTAATAAAGCTTGATAGCTGATTGGAATATATACAGCTTGCTCTTGTAAAGTAGTTAATACATATTTATACATTTCATTTAATTTAGTTTCATCAGGTTCAATTAATAAAGCTTTGATAGTTTTATCTAGTTCAGCTTTCATTGGTAAACCTAGTTGCGCAACATAGCCAGGATTTGTTCCTTTAACCGAATCATCAGCCATTGCAGTCAGGTAAGCATGCGGATCCCAAGGAGCTCCCCATGAATAGTCAGACATTAAGTCATAATTTTTTGCAGTTGCATTTTCCCAGTATGCTTTTTCTTCCATTGCCTTTAAGTCAACTTGTATACCAATTTTTTTCCATTCTCCTTGAATGTATTCCCCTATATTTTTATCTGTAACTTTAGAACTGATGTAAGGGAAAGATAGAATCATTTTTTTACCATCTTTTTCTCTCATACCGTCAGCACCTTTTTTCCACCCTGCTTCATCAAGCAATGTCTCTGCTTTTGCCAAGTCAAAGTTATATTTTGTAAGTTCTATATTTGTGTGAGGTACATTTGGAGCAAAAATTGTATCAGCAGGTTTTTCAACACCACCAAATATATTTTTTGCGATACTTTGTTTATCTACAGCATGACTCAATGCTTGTCTTACTTTAAGATCTTTTAAAATCGGGCTTGTAGTATTTAAAAGAATCATTCTTGTAGACATTGGTTCAGAAGTGGCAGTAGTGTATTTTTTATCTTGTCTGTATGTTTCAAATCTATCCAAGCTAATTAAACTGTTTCCATAAATCAAATCAATATCTCCAGCTTCAAATTGAAGAGCAAGTGTTTCGCTATCTGGAATATTTTTAATTACAACTTCTGAAGCGGCAGGTTTTTCTCCCCAGTAATATTCATTTCTTACGAAAACTGCATATTCATTATTTTTATGTTCTTTTAACACCCAAGCACCTGTCCCTATAGGTTTTTTTATACCTTTAGAAGTATCTCCATTTTCAGGGAAACCAGCATCTCCTAAAAAACGTATAGGACGTATCATTGCCAAGTCATAGAGTGTTGCAGTATAAGCTGTATCTAGAACTATTTCAAATGTATAATCGTCAACTGCTCTGTATGATTTTAAATGATTAGTAAATGCAAACCATGAGTGATTTGGTTTGTTTTGTTTAGAAAAGATAGTGTCAAAGTTTTTTACAACATTTTTTGCATTAAAGTCTGAACCGTCTGAGAATTTTACATTTTTTCTCAATTTAAAAGTGTAAGTTTTTCCATCTTTGGAAATATCCCAAGATTCAGCTAGCATAGGTTTAATTTTTCCATTTTCTCCGTAAGATACAAGTCCATCGTAAACCATATCCTGTGTGATAAACTGGCTTGGCAAATATTCATGCGGATTTAGATTCCCAACAGAATCCTGATTAAATGCCAACGTGATTTTACTAGATTTTTCAGCTTTTCCTTTTGCCGTCTCTTTTTGTTTTGGCTGACAAGCAAAAATAATTCCCATTATCAGCAAAATGATAATCGTCTTGAATGAATTTTTCATTTTTTTCTCCTTCTATTTAAATTATTTTTTATTATATTCATATTACTTTATAAAAACAAAAAAACCGTTTATGCTTATCTAAAGCGAACGGTTAAAGACTGATATATTAAAAAAGCTGAATAACTTCAGGAATTTAAATTTCATTTAACCATCTGCCGTAGTCAATCTATGAATAATTATTATGGATAGTTATCCGACTTAAAAACTATTAAATTATAGTTTTTTCACGGTTGCGGGACAGTGTAAGAATTTCACTTACTTCCCTATCTTTCGATTTTTTCAAATCACTCATAATAATGTTTAAGTTTAAGTTTATGTTTAATGTATTTTTCTAGATTTTATAATATATACTCAAACCTACTTAAAATTAAACTGCTAAAAATTATATAAATTTAGGGTTTGAGTAAAATAGTCATAACTTTTGAGTTTAGTTTTAAAGCAGTTTTACTATAATAACTGTTAAAAATAAAAAATCTGTAGAGCTATAATAATCTAGTTTGAAGTAGTTTTGTTATGTAAAGTAATAATCTCATAATTTACAAAAATTTTACCATATTGTACATATTTTTTCAATCTATTTGTTAATAAAATAAAGTAAAAATTATTATATTTTTGATAGAATTAAAAACAAAAAATAATAAAAAATAAAATGAAGTTATTGTTTTAAATTTAAATTTTTATTTCGAAAAAAAATAGTTGTATAGATTTTTTCCAAAAAGAAAGTATTACCTCAAATTGACAGTTTCTAATTTTTTGAGATCATAGATTGTAAAATATATTGTTTTTATTAGATTTTTTTAATATTTTTTAGCACTATATTTGATTGTATAACGTACCTAAAAATTTTACCATATTTTATTAATTCCTAACTGTTGAAAATTCAACGAAAATATGATATACTCAAATTGTATAGAATAATATATTTTTTTAATATATTAAAATTTTTAGGAGGTATTATTAAAATGGCAATTAAAGTAGCAATTAACGGATTTGGAAGAATCGGAAGATTAGCATTAAGATTAATGGCTGAACAAACAGACAAATTTGAAGTGGTGGCAATTAATGATTTAACAGATGCTAAAATGTTAGCACACTTATTCAAATATGACTCATCTCAAGGAAGATTCAATGGAACTATCGAAGTTAAAGAAGGAGCTTTCGTAGTAAACGGAAAAGAAATCAAAACTTTCGCAAAAGCTAACCCTGAAGAATTACCTTGGGGAGAATTAGGTGTTGACGTAGTATTGGAAGCTACAGGATTCTTTGCTACAAAAGATAAAGCAGAATTACACGTTAAAGCAGGAGCTAAAAAAGTAGTTATTACTGCACCTGGTGGAAACGATGTTAAAACAGTTGTTTACAATGTAAACCACGAAATTTTAGATGGATCTGAAACAGTTATTTCAGGAGCTTCTTGTACAACTAACTGTTTAGCACCAATGGCTAAAGCATTAAACGATAACTTTGGTGTTGTAACTGGTACAATGACAACTATCCACGCTTACACTGGAGACCAAAACACTTTAGATGCACCTCACAGAAAAGGTGACTTAAGAAGAGCAAGAGCTGCAGCTGTAAACATTGTTCCTAACTCAACAGGAGCTGCAAAAGCAATTGGACTAGTAGTACCTGAATTAAACGGAAAATTAGATGGAGCTGCTCAAAGAGTACCTGTTCCAACTGGTTCATTAACTGAATTAGTATCAATCTTAAACAAAAAAGTAACTGTAGAAGAAGTAAACGCAGCTATGAAAGCAGCAGCTAACGAATCATTCGGATATACTGAAGAAGAATTAGTATCTTCTGACATCGTTGGAATTCACTTCGGATCATTATTTGACGCAACACAAACAAAAATTGTTCAAAACGGAGATACTCAATTAGTTAAAACAGTATCTTGGTATGACAATGAAATGTCTTATACAGCTCAATTAATTAGAACTTTAGGATACTTCGCAAGCAAAATTGCTAAATAATTGATTTAAACAGAAATCTTAAAAATTAATTTTGAAAATCGGCTAGAAATAGTCGGTTTTCTTTTTTATATTATTTTTGCAAATTTAATTCTTATTTTATAAAATTTATGATATAATAATCTAAAATTATAACCTGGCTGTTAAGATTCAAAAAATTCTAAAATTTGGAGAAAATATGGAAAATAAAGAAAATATGAAGAAGTTTTACGATACAATAGCAGAAAAATACGATTTTATCTTTTCACTTTCAGATGTTCAGAAAAATTTTTTTCAAAAATATATTACAAGGAAAAAAGTGCTTGATGTAGGAGCTGCAACAGGTAACTTGTCAAAATTTCTAAAAAATGAAGGATATGATGTAATTTCCATTGATATAAATAAAAAATTGATTGAGCAGGCTAGAGAAAAAAATGTTGATGTAAAAAATTTGGATATGATGAAAATTGATAAATTGGGAAAATTCGGCACAATAATAAATGTTGGAAATACATTACCGCATTTAAATAGCAAAGATGAGATTTTTTTATTTTTAAAAAAAGCTTATTCACAGCTTGAAAATAATGGAAAACTGATTATTCAACTAATAAATTTTTATAAATTTTTTGAAAATCAAAAATCTGAATCTAATTTTTTGGGAAATTTACCATTGATTGAAAATGAAAATGTGAAATTTGAACGTTATTATTACAAAAATTCTGATAATAATGTGATTTTTAAAACTATTTTGGATGATAAGCTTGAAAATGAAGAAATTTTAACAAATGTTAATTATTTTGATTTTATGAAATTTTTTGAACAGTTAGGAATAAGCAATGTAAAAGTATTTGGAGGCTTTAAGGAGTCTGAGTTTGTTTTGAAAAAATCGCAGCCATTAATATTTGTGATTACAAAAGCTGATTAGATTTAGTTTGAAATATGTTGTAAATGTATAAATTTTTGTAAGAATTAAGATGAAATTTTAAATAATAAAATAGAGTATGCGTTCTCTTGAATTAACGTAAATAATCAATAAAGGAGAAATTTATGATAATTAATGGATTTAATTATTATAAAGTAAAAAGTAAAAATTATGAAATCTTTTAAAAATTTTATAAAGGTAACTTTAATTGGAGCTCCGCTTCTAAATAAAATTATAGGAATATTTCTTATATCAATGTTGCCTATAATTGAACTTCGTGGAGCAATACCGATTGGAGCAGCTATTGGATTACCTTGGTATTTGAATATGATTGTTTCAATTATTGGAAATATGCTTCCTGTACCGTTTATTCTTTTATTTGTAGTAAAATTATTTGAATTTATGAAAAAGAAGAATATATTGGTAAACTTTATTGAAAAAATTGAAAAAAGGGCGATGAGCAGAAGTGAAAATATCGCAAATAAGGAATTTTTGGGACTTATGATTTTTGTAGCTATTCCATTTCCAGGAACAGGTGCTTGGACAGGGGCATTGATTGCGGCATTGCTTCAATTTGACAGAAAAAAATCTTTTTTATATATTCTTTTTGGGGTATTAATTGCAGCGGCTCTTGTAACATTGGGAGTATACGGAGTGATAGGATTTTTAATATAATTTTTAAATAATATCTTTTCAAAATTTTAAATATATGCTATACTAAAAAAGTAAATTTTAAAATAAGGGAATGTTTTGGTTTCGACAGGATAAAAAGATTACTATTGGCAAGTAAGCGGGAGCTTTAAAATCCAACTTAAAAATAATCGGAAACGATAATTACGCATTAGCTGCCTAAGATAGCGGCTCATCTCTTTTGGAAACGCCATTTTTCCATTAGATGATGTCATTTTTAATGGCTTACTTGGATGTATGATTATGTCATCTAAGGAAAATTTATAATCTCGCCTTTAGACTTTTGTCTGTTTAATATCTAATGGTTAAAGCGTTAAATAGACTAAACTTGTAGAAGATAGTAAGAACTTTTTATTTTGGACACGGGTTCGATTCCCGTCATTTCCACCAAAACACAAAATAAAAATCGAATTATTAAATAAACTGTAAGCGAGTTGCATAACTCGTTTTTTCTTTTTTGAAAATACTTTATTGAAAAAAACAAAATATTAATATATAATGGATTTATAAAAAGAATTGGAAATGAAAGGAGAATGTAATTTTAGGTCAAAGTGTTATTTTGAGCATAAAAAATTACAATTTATAAATAAAATGAGAAATTATGATGTAATTGTTGTTGGTGCTGGACACGCAGGAATTGAAGCGGCATTGGCATCAGCGAGATTAGGATTGAATACAGCAATTTTTACAATAACATTAGATAATATAGGTGTTATGTCCTGTAACCCATCAGTTGGAGGGCCTGCAAAAAGTCATCTGGCTAAGGAAGTTGACGCATTAGGCGGAGAAATCGGACGAAATATGGATAAAAGCTTTGTACAAATGAGAATTCTGAATACAAAAAAAGGACCAGCAGTTCGTTCGTTAAGGGCTCAGGCAGATAGAAAAATTTACGCAAGGGAAATGAAAAAAACAATAGAAAATCAGCAAAATTTAGATACTGTTCAAGATATTGTCACAGAATTAATTGTTGAAGAAATTGAAATTTTAGAAGGTAATTCTAAAAGAATTGAAAAAGTTATAAAAGGGATAAGAACTAAGACGGGAATGGAGTTTTTTGCAAAGGCAGTTGTACTTGCGACAGGAACATTCTTAAGAGGACTTTTATACATTGGAGATAAAAGGGTAAAAGGTGGAAGAATGGGAGAGTTATCAGCAGAAGATTTAACAACTTCCCTGAAATCTTTAGGATTTAAAATGGATAGATTCAAGACAGGGACACCTCCTAGACTTGATATCAGAACATTAAATCTGGAAAAATTGGAAGAACAGCCAGGAATAACAGGTATTCCATTAAAATTTTCAATGAGAACGCCAAATAGTGAAGTTCTAGAAAAATCTCAATTATCATGTTACATAACACGGACAAATGAAACAACACATAAACTAATACTTGATAATCTAGATAAAGCACCGATGTATAATGGAAGTATAAGCAGTACAGGGCCAAGATACTGTCCGTCAATTGAAGATAAAGTTGTAAAATTTAATGATAAAGACAGCCATCATTTATTTTTGGAACCAGAAGGATTTGACACAGCAGAAGTCTACATAAGTGGACTTTCCACAAGCTATCCTGCTAGTTTGCAACAAAAGATAGTGAATACAATTGATGGACTTGAAAATGCCCATATAATGCGATACGGTTATGCGGTGGAATACGATATTGTAGACCCTAGCGAACTTGACTACACTCTTGAAACCCGTAAAGTAAAAGGACTTTATCTGGCTGGACAGCTAAACGGGACAAGCGGTTATGAAGAGGCGGCTGCACAGGGAATTATCGCAGGAATCAATGCAGCTTTAAAAATTAAAGGGGAAGAGCCGTTTATTTTAGACAGAGAAAGTTCGTACATTGGGACAATGATAGATGATTTAATAAATAAGGAACTGTTTGAGCCATATAGAATGTTTACAGCAAGATCTGAATTCCGACTTATTTTACGTGAAGACAACGCAGATATAAGACTTTCTGAAAAGGCTTATAAAATTGGGCTTCTTGATAAAAAATATTATGATATTGTACAGGAAAAGAAAAAAAATGTTAAGGAAACAATAGAAAACCTTGAGAATATAAAACTTGGAAGCAGTAACCCAAGGCTTATGGAAATTCTTGATAAATATAACGAAAGTCTAAAAAGTGGAACGACTTTAAAGGAAATTTTACGTCGTCCAAAAGTTACATATCAAGATATAAAATATATCGCTGAAATCATTGAAAATGTACCAAATCTAAATTTTGACGATGAAACTGAATATCAAATTGAAGTTCAGACAAAATACGAAGGCTACATCGCCAAAGCTATCCAAATTATGGAAAAACAGCAAAAACTGGATGATAAAAAAATTCCTAAAAATTTTGACTATGACAGTATGAAGGGAATTACAAGAGAAGCAAAACAAAGATTAAAAGAAAATAGACCATATAATGTAGGACAGGCATCCAGAATGTCTGGAGTAACGCCAGCAGATATTTCTGTGCTGCTAATGTATTTAGATGGAGTTTTAAAATAAAATCTAGCTATAAAAAAACTTTTATATATTAATGGAACGTAAGGAGAAAAATTGGAAAATATAAACGAAGAAGCCAATTTAAGAGAATATTTCTTAAACTTGCTTTCAAAATCAGAAATTAAAGTGCCAGACGAAAAAATTACGCAAATACTGAAATTTTTAGAACTTTTATATAATAAAAATCAAATTATGAATTTAACAGCAATTCGTGAGAAAAAAGGAATGCTGGAAAAACATTTTATAGATTCCTTGCTTTTAACAAAAGTTATAAATGATGACGAAAAATCTTTTATAGATGTTGGAACAGGCGCTGGATTTCCTGGGCTTGTGCTTGCCATTTATTACCCAGAGAAAAAGTTTTTGTTAGTAGATTCAGTAAGGAAAAAAATAGAATTCATAAATGAAGTAATAAAAGAATTAAATTTACAGAATGTAACAACAAGTTTTGAACGTGCAGAAGAATTAATAAAAGATAGAAGAGAATGTTTTGATGTTGCTCTTTGCCGAGGAGTAGCCAATTTAAGAATAATACTGGAGTATATGATTCCATTCATAAAAGTAAATGGACGATTTTTACCGCAAAAATTAAACCTAAACGAAATAGAGGAATCGAAAAATGCTCTAAAGATTTTAAATGCAAAAATAAACAAAACTTTTGAATTTAATCTTCCAGAAAGTATGGATAAAAGGATAATTTTGGAAATTTTAAAACTGCAAAAAACAGACAAAAAATATCCAAGAAAAATAGGAATTCCATCCAAGAAGCCGTTATAGATAAAAGTTCAAAAATTGTAAAATTATTAGAAATAAGAACTGAGATTTTGTCTCAGTTTTTTGTTTATATGAAGAAAATAAATTTTAAAACAAAAAATGACTACCTAGTAATTACTAAGACAGCTAATATTTTTTTCCTAAATTTTTCCTGAATTTTCAACTTTAGTATATTAAATCTTACTAAGTATAGAAATTTTAAGTACTTGAAAAGTTTATATTATTTAAGTATAATGACTAAACGAAAAATATTAAGATAAATAAAAATAGGAGATAAGTATATGGAAAAAATAAATCTAAATAATGAAAATCAAAAATCAAATAGCATTTTTACTGCAAAAAGGGAGATAAAGCATGCATTTGTGACAGGAGCAACGGGGCTTTTAGGAAATAATCTTGTAAGAGCGCTAGTTAATAGAGGAATAAAAGTAACAGGATTAGTACGGAATATAAAAAATGCAAAAAAACAGTTTCCAGATTTAGAAATTACTTTTGTAGAAGGAAATCTTAATAATCCAGATAGCTATAAAGAAGCTCTTAAAGGATGCGATGGACTTTTTCATACGGCAGCTTATTTCAAGGAAGCCTATAAAGGTGGAGAAAATCACTGGTCGAAACTTTATAATACAAATGTGAAAGGAACTATAGATTTAATGACTGCTGCAAAAAAAGCAGGAATAAAAAACATGGTTCACACTTCTTCGATTGCAGTACTTAAAGCAGAAAAGAATCAGCTTATTGATGAAACAATGTTACGTGATAAAGATGACAAAGAAATTAATGATTATTACCGTAGTAAGATATTAAGCGATGAAGCTGTTAAAAAATTTTTGAATGAAAATCCTGATATATTTTGTTGTTTTGTACTTCCAGGATTTATGTTTGGTCCAGGAGATATGGGGCCTACTTCATCAGGACAGCTTGTCATGGATTATGTAAATAAAAAGATACCAGGAATTATACCTTCAAGCTATAGCGTTGTAGATGCACGTGATGTAGCAGAACACGAAATAATGGCAATGGAAAAAGGAAAAAGAGGAGAATTGTATCTTGCAGCTGGGAAATTTATGACTATGAAAGAACTGTTAGAAGAATTATCTAAAGTAACAGGAATTCCTGCTCCTAAAAGGGTTATACCTTTACCTTTTTTAAAAATACTGGCTGTATTTAATAAATTAATCAGTAAATTAACTAAAAAAGAGACATTAATAAACAAGGCTACAATACGCGTCATCAAAAATGATTATATGCGAAATAATTTCAGTCATAAAAAAAGTAAAAAAGAATTAGGATGTGAATTTAGATCATTGGATGAAACCTTAAAGGATGTTATAAACTGGTATAAAGAAAATGGATATTTATAATTATCTAAAAAATATTGTTTTAAAACATAAATTGCAATATTAATTGTGACATTTTACCAAATTTTTTAAAACTAATTTTGTGTAAAAATTTTTCAAATGGACTTGCATAGTTTAAACATTTTCTTGGTCTAAAATTTATCAGCATTAAGGTTCTTATCAAGTTTTCTGTATCTATTTTTAATAATTAAGAACTAACTGAATTAATTAAATTAAATATTGATACATTAAAAAAATTGTTTTCCATTTAAAATTGTGTTTTATAATATAAAAAATTAAATATTTCAAATTTTTCCGAGCCATGTATCTATTTCATAAAAAATAAAAATAAGTTTTTTACCTTTTTCAGTAAGAAAATATTCAACTTGAGGTGGTATTGAATTAAATTGTTTTCGTGATATAACATCAAATTTTTCTAATTTTCTTAATGTTGAAGATAACATCACGCTTGTTATTCCAGGAATTTCCTTTTTTAATTCACCAAAACGTTTGATACTGTTTTTGTTAAGTACGTATAATATATTTATTGTCCATTTGCTGGAAAGTAGTTTCAAAAAATCTTGAGTACTTTTTAGACAATTATCTTCTATATCAGAAATTGCTTGATTTTGAATATATTTTTCTATAGTCATCCTATTTTCCATTAAATTCTCCTTTATTTTTTATACAAAATAAACAATAAAAGTTATTTTTTCTATTCATAAATTACAATTTTTTCCTTTTTTTATATTTGAGTCTAGTTTAAACAATAAATTTGTTAAAAATCTTTTGGTAAATGATAAAATTATAGTCTGTAATTTTTTGATAATTTTAAACAGGAATAGCATTGTTAATACTAAATCAAATCTATGGTTTAAGAAAAATATTTATTTTGTAGTTTTTGTTAACAAATAATAGTTATAGTAACATATGAAATAAAAAATGTCAAAACTCAATGAATACGAAAAATACGTATAAATTTTAGACATTACACCTGATTATATAATATTTATATAAAAAAACTTTGAAAAAATGGAAAAAAGTAGTTGACAAAGGGGAGGGGATATGATAATATATATCTTGTCGATACGAAAAAGTATCGCAGGACAATAGAAGATAA
>NZ_JBGORW010000014.1 GCF_041538065.1 Leptotrichia hongkongensis
CAAGGAAAATCAGTAGGTTAAAGATACATTAGGGAAGAAATATTTTTTTTAATATATTTTTGTAACAAATGTTTGACATCTATACATAATAAAAACAGAACTAAGAAAAGAAAAAATTGAAAAAATACTTATAATATGATAAAATTATATGTATAATTTTGTGATAAATTTGGCGATTAAAAGTTTGATTTATAAAATAAGATACAAGGAGGGAATATGGAACTTAAAGATATTCAGGAATTGATGAAAGTTCTAAAGAAAGAAGATATAGCAGAACTAAAAGTAAGATATGGAAAAGTAAAACTTACATTAACAAATTCTGAAACTACAAATATCGCAAATAATGTAGCACCTGTAACAGAAAAGGTTGAAAAAGAAACTCTTACAGCTGTATTACCAGCAGAAGAAATTATCAAATCGAGTAATGTTGGAAGAATAAAGCTAGTAAGTTCAAAACCTGGAACTTTAGTAAAAAAAGGACAAGTTCTTGCAAAAATAAATACAATAGGAATTGATAATGATGTAAAATCTAATGTAGATGGTATTCTAAAGGAAGTGCTAGTGGCAGACGGCTCACCAGTTGACTTCGCAAAAGAACTATTTAAAATTGAAATTAATTAAAATTATTTTTATGAAACAGAAATCTTTTAGGAGGATAGAATATTAATGTTTAAAAAAATATTAATAGCAAACAGAGGAGAAATTGCTGTTAGGATAATTAGAGCAGCAAGAGAGTTAGGAATTGCCACAGTTGCAGTTTATTCAGAAGCCGATAAAGATTCACTTCACGTAAAACTTGCTGACGAAGCTGTCTGTATCGGAACTGCCAGTAGTGCAGACTCGTATTTAAAAATACCGAATATTATTTCAGCAGCACAAATTACAGGAAGTGAAGCTATTCACCCAGGATATGGGTTTTTAGCAGAAAATCAAAGATTTGCTGAAATATGTGATAAAAACAACATCGTATTCATTGGTCCAAAACCTGAGCTAATTAGTATGATGGGAGACAAGGCAACAGCAAGGGAAACTGCTATCAAGCACAAAGTTCCAATAACAAAAGGGTCAGATGGAATTGTTCCAAATGTTGAAGAAGCCAAAAAAGTTGCACAATGGATAACTTATCCTGTTATGATAAAAGCAACTGCAGGAGGTGGCGGAAAAGGAATGAGAATCGCCCATGATGAAAAAGAACTTGTAGAAAATTTTATTGCTGCACAAAATGAGGCAAAAGCGGCTTTTGGAAATCCAGATGTTTATATTGAAAAATACGTTGAAGAGCCAAGACACGTTGAAATACAAGTTATTGGAGATAAGTTTGGAAATGTTGTCCATCTTGGAGAAAGAGACTGCTCTATCCAAAGAAGACACCAAAAATTAATAGAAGAATCTCCATCAGCAGGAATTGATGCAAAAACACGTGAAAAAATGGGTAAATTTGCTGCCAAATTAACAAAAGGAATTGGTTACGACAGTGTTGGAACATTGGAATTTCTTGTTGATAAAAACATGAATTTCTATTTTATGGAAATGAATACAAGAATTCAGGTGGAACATACAGTAAGTGAAGAAATCACTGGTGTAGATCTGATAAAAGAACAGATAAGAGTAGCCGCAGGAGAAAAATTAAGTTTTTCTCAAAAAGATATAAATATTAATGGACACGTAATAGAATGCAGAATTAACGCAGAAGATTCTGAAAATGGTTTCCTTCCATCTTCAGGAGTTCTAGAAACATATATTCCATCAGGTGGAATTGGAGTAAGAATCGATTCTCATTCTTATCAGAATTATGAAATCCCGCCTTACTACGATTCAATGATAGCGAAACTTATCGTAAAAGGAAAAAATAGGGAAGAAGCTATTGCAAGAATGAAACGTGCCTTAAAGGAATTTATTATAGAAGGTATTGACACAACTATACCATTTCACTTAAAAGTGCTTGATAATGAAGACTTTAAAAAAGGAACAATCTATACAAACTTTATTGAGACACATTTTAAGGATGCACTTGGTAAATAATTAATAAAAAAACAAACAATAATTTTTGAAATCAATAAAAATCATATTATTAATTAAATAATCTGATTACTATTTGATAAAAAATAAAAAATAGGAGGAATTAGAAATGAACGAATTAGGAAATGTAAATATATCTCAGGAAGTAGTAGCGACTATTGCAGAATCAGTAGTAGCAGAAATTGAAGGAGTACACAGCCTTGTTGGTGGAACTTCTAAAAATGAAATTGTTAAATTTTTCCAAAATGTATCTTCAGGTGGAAAAGGAATTGAAGTAGAAGTTGGAGAAACTGAATGTACATTAGATTTATACATCGTTGCAAAAATGGGATTCAAGTTACCTGCATTAGCTGGAGAAATCCAAACTAAAGTAGTAAAAGCAATTACTGAAATGACAGGATTAAAAGTTCAGGAAGTAAACGTATATATTCAAAAAATTATAAAAGAAGACAAAAAAGAGAATATTCAAGCTCCTGTAACAGAAACTGCAGAAATTGAAGAATAAAAATCATAATAGACTCAAGTATTATTAAATTTAAATATAAATTTTTATTAATAATATTTGAGCATACTCACTCAATTAGGAAAGGAGAAACTGACAAATACACTTCATCTAACTCGCAAAGTTAAAATGCAGTGTATTTTGTCGGTATATATTAATGATTGCAATATTAGGATTTTTAGCAAGACTATCTGTAATACTTGGATTTGTTGGTATTGTATTTTCAAGTATATCAGATATTCTGTTTAGGACTGATTATTTAGGACAACTAGATAGTTTTATAGATTTAAGTAGTTTAAATTTTAAAATCTTAGTTGGACTATTATCAATAATTTATTTAGTAGTATTTTTACTTTCTTATATTAATAAACTTACAAAATATTCTCAAAATAGAAAAGTTAAAAATAAAAATGGAGAAATAGAAGTTTCCATAAAAACAATAAATGAAACATCAAAAGACTTCTTAAATGGACAGGAAATCATTAAAAATTCAAAAGTAAAATCATATCCAAAAGGAAAATCTGTTGTTATTGAAGCTACTGTAGATACTTATAATGTCGATAACTTAAATGAAAAACTTGCAGAAATTCAAAATAAATTATCTGAATATGTTTTTCATTCAACTGGAATTACTGTGAAAAAAAGTAAAGTAAAATTGAAAAAAGTTTTAGGAGAAACAATTGTTGAAAAAAAAATTATTGACTCTCCAACTAATCAAAAAGAAAATATAAAAAAAAATAACAATAACATTATCTCAAAATTAGAAAATCAAACTAATACAGAAAATAAAACTTCTCCATCTGGAAAGGAAAATTAATGACACGAAGAAAAATTAGAGAAGAGATATTTAAACTTCTTTTTGAATATGAACTAATTAACAATGATATCGAAAAGAGAATAAATGATGTAATTACTGAAGAAAACTTAAAAAAAGATGAGGAAATTGATTTTTTAAGAAGTTATGTTACTGACATAATTGCAAACGAAGATATTTTAATTGGAAGGATAAAAGATGTGTTAGAAGGTTGGACTTATGAACGTCTTGGAACAATCGAAAAGGTCTTGCTAAAAATATCTTTTTATGAAATCACTATAAAAAAAATTGGATATGAAATTGCAATTAACGAAGTTTTAGAAATTTCCAAAAAGTATTCCTACAACGATACAAAAGATTTTTTAAATGGAATTTTAGCAAAATTAGTAAGAGATCAAAAAGCACTTGAATCTGTTTAATAAAATAAAAGTATGTTACGATTTGAATAAATAATTTTGTAAAACGAGGTTGTAAAAATTGTTTTTCTATTTTTTGCAACCTTTTTTTATGATAATATGAGTTTTTTTTGTTGAATAACAGAATAAAATGAAAAAATAAAAAATTGAGAGGAGAAAAATGAAAAAATTTAATTTTAATTATGTGATATTAATTTTTTTAGTAGCATTTAATTTAAGGCTTGGAATATCAAGTGTTCCACCAATTCAGACGATAATTCAGGAATCATTGAGATTATCAAATTTTCAAGTGAGTCTTTTGGTGGGAATTCCTGTAGTTTGTATGGGAATATTTGCTTTTTTAGTAAGCAAAGTACAAGCAAAATTTGGTAGACAAAAAAGTATTTTATGGTTATTAATATTGTTGGGAATTAGTACGATTGGAAGATTATTTGTAACAGGATATGTATTTTTGCTAATTACAACATTTTGTATAGGATTTGCAATTGCAATAATTGGACCGTTGTTGTCAGGATTTATAAAAGAGGAATTTTCAGAGTATTCGAGCATTTTAGTTGGAGTTTATTCATTTGCGATGGGAGTTGGTTCTTTAATCGTTTCGAGTTTTACAAAAGCTATAACAATTTCGGTGAATTGGAAATTAGGATTGGGAATTTGGGGAATTTTGACAATAATTGCTGCTGCGATTTGGCAAATATTTTCTCCAAAAGAAGAACATTCAATTATCGAAGAGGAAAATCAGGAAAAAATTGTTTTAAATGATTTTAATATTTGGAAAATGATAATTTTCTTTTCTGTTCAATCAGGCATTTTTTATGGAATATCGACTTGGCTAGTTCCATTTTTAGAGAATAAAAATATTGATAAAAGTCAAGTAATTATGCTATTGACTATATTTGTTGCAGCTCAAATGTTTTTTGGATTTGCGATACCTTTAGTTATGCATAAGATTGGAAGTATTAGAAAATGGACGATTATAAGTTCACTTTGTTTAGTGATTGGGTGTATCATTCCACTTGTAATACCTGTAAATATTTTATCAACAATTGTTTTCATAATGTTAATGTCGATTGGATTGGGAGGATCTTTCCCAATTGCGATGATTTTACCACTAAAATATGCAAAAACTGCAAACGAAGCGAGTGTAGTAACCAGTGTTGTCCAAGCTTTTGGATATATAATTGGTGGAATTATACCAGTATTCTTTGGATATATTGTAGATAGCACAAAAAATTTCAACAATTTATTTGTTCAAATGGCAGTTGGAAGCATAATTTTGTTAATGATTGGAATGAGTAAATTTACTCACAAAAAATAAAAGTGAATTTATTTTAGGGAAGATTAATAATTAATTAATACGATAAATATAATTGAAAACTAGAAAAAAGTAATGTATACTAGAAATTAAATAATTTTGTTTAAATTTGAAAACTGAAATAAATGGAAGTGAAGAAATGATAAAAAAAATAATGATAATAGATGTTTTAGCTTTGGCTATCAATGGGGTGTAGTGAAAAGGAGAAAACAGTCTATAAACAGATTGAGCTAGATACGAAAGATGCTTTGGAAGAATATGCCAGTCTTAATGAAAAAATTAAATTATCAAATTAGGGAGGAAAAAATTAATGAAAAAAATAGGAATAATTATTGGGAAATTTTTCCCACTTCACATCGGACATGTAAACTTTATTCAAAGGGCCAGTGGAATTGTAGACAGATTATATGTTATTATCTCATATTCTGATGATGCAGATGATCTTCTTACTTCTAACTCCCGTTTTGTGAAGGAAATCACACCAAAGGACAGATTACGTTTTGTAAAACAGACATTTAAAAATCAGCCAAATATTTCATCATTTTTATTGGATGAAAATAACTTTTCTCAGCAAGGTGATAACTGGGAAGAATGGGCTATAACCTTAAAAAATGAAATTGAAAAAAGAGAAAAAATGGAAAATGAAAACGAAATAGACTGGAAAAATGATGTGATATTCATTAGCAATCGTGATGAAGACAAAGAATATAACTTAAAACATTTTGGCTCAGAGACCAGATCCATAGACAAAAATTATATTGAATACAATGTCAATTCCAAGCAAATACGTGAAAATCCTAGTAAATATTGGAACTACTTGCCACGTGAAGTAAGAGAGCATCTAATACCCATTATTACAATCTGTGGAGGAGAAAGTAGTGGAAAAAGTGTAATGATAGATAAACTTGCAAATGTTTTTAATACAACTTCCGCTTGGGAATATGGACGTGAATATGTTTTTGAAAAATTGGGTGGAGACGAAGAATCATTACAGTATTCTGACTACGAAAAAATCGTTTTTGGACATCAGTCAAATGTCTTATATGCTGCAAGAAATGCTAATAAATTTGCATTGATTGATACAGATTACATTGCAACACTGGCCTTTTGCCTAACTTATGAAAAACGGGACAATCCAATAGTTCGTGAATTTGTACAAAATTACAGATTTGACTTGACGATTTTACTTGAAAATAATGTTACTTGGGTAAATGATGGCCTTCGTTCAATTGGCGACAATGACAGACGTGAAAAATTCCAAAATTTATTAAAGAAATTATATAAAGAATACAATATTCAATATATTACAGTAAAATCAAATAGCTACGAAAAAAGATACTTGGCTTGTAAACATATTATAAAGGCATATTTAGATGGTGCTGATAATTCACAGCTTCAAGAAATAGCAGATTCTTTTATATAAAAAAATAACCTATTACTAAAATCTATTTTAATACTTAGTAAATAGGTTTTTTATTTCTCAAATTTTTATTTTAAGGTTTTTTAAAAAAAACAGCTAAATACTTTTATTGTGCCCTCCTTAGATCGTGCATACTTAGCCATTTTTGAAAAACCACTTTATATTATATAATTACAAAATTATATATTTTATTTAGTCTCTTTTTCCCATTTCCTTATCTAATAAATATAACGTAGCGTTATTATTATCAACATCAAGTGAAATAATCTTATCAAGGAATTTTTGAGCTTGTTCTTCTTCTTCTTCCTGCTCTTCAGCAAATTCATTCAAGAATACTTCAGCACCATAATCTCCTAGTTCTCTTGCAAGTTTGTGAATATTCTCAATAGAGGCTGTTACAGCTTCTTCATGTGCAAGAGCAGCTTCAAATACTTCTCTTACTGATGTAAAGTCCATTTTAGGTTTATCTAATCCCAAAAATTCAATTTTTCCGTTTCTTTTTAATACATACTCATAAAACTTTTTTGAATGTTCGATTTCCTCTTTTGCTTGATTTCCCATCCAGCTTGCAAAACCTTCTAATGATCTTTCATCAAAGTATGCAGCCATAGCTTGATATTGGTAAGCCGCTGCTAATTCCATGTTTATTTGATTATTTAGTAAAACTTCTAATTCTTTGTTTAATTTCATTTTCTCTCCAATCTATATTTTAAATTTTTAATTATGTTTTTCTAAACATTTTTCACAAGTACCTTTTATGTAAAAATGTATTTCATCAATTTCTACATTTCCCAATTTTGATAAATCAAATTTTGATAAATTTACATCAAAATCAACAATCTCTCCACAAGACTTACATTTGAAATGTCCATGATTATCCGTGACTACATCATATCTTACTTCATTTTCTTCAATAATAATTTCTTGAATGATATTATTACTGACAAATATATTTAATGTATTGTATACTGTAGTTTTTGATAAAGTAGGCATTTCAGGAGATAGATTTTGAAAAATATCGTCAACTGTTGGATGCGTATGATGATCCAATAGATATTGGAATATTTTCATTCTTTGTACTGAAGGTTTTATTCCATTTTTCTTTAAATAGTCACCAACGTTTTCTATATGCATACTTCCCTCCTAATATTGTTTGTTATTTATATTTTAAATTTCAATTGAATAATAAAAATAGATATATCGCTTGAGTAAGACAACTAACTTTTATATTTACTTACTTCTTTGTATCCATTACAATTTTATATCTTTTTCTAAATTTTGTCAATAGATTTATTTATTTTTAGTATCAAAGTTTATTTTTTCACTAGATTTCTGTTATTTTAAAATTTTCATTTATAGGAATTAAAAAAGTAAAGACTGTTTTTATATATGGCTCACTTTCTACCATAATTTCAATATTATGTCGTATTGCAATTTCTTTTGCAATTGCAAGTCCTAGCCCCATTCCATTTTTATTTTCCTCAGTATTTGATTTATGATAACGGTTAAAAATTTCTCCAATATTTTTAGAATCAATTCCTCTTCCACTGTCATATATTTTAAGCTCATATTTATTATTCTCTTTTTTTAGCAAAATATCAACTTCCTGATTTTCATTAGAAAATTTTATTGCATTATCCAATACAATTATTATCATTTGCCGAATCCGCTGATAATCCCCAACAAAAAGATACCTGTCTTCTTCAATTGTATTTTCTACAGAAAAATTTATTTTCACACCTTTTTTAGTTGAAATCTGCTTCATGCTTCTCACAGCATCATTTATAATTTCAAATAAATTTATTGTGCTTTTATCAATAGAAAAATCTGTGTTTTGAAGTTTCGTCAAGTCTATTAAGTCATTAACCAGTCTTTGTAAATGAATACTATCTGATAAAATTTGTTCATTATAATCTTTTAGCTGTTCAGAATCCTTTATAATTCCATCACAAATAGCTTCTATTGAACCACGAATCACTGTAATCGGAGTTCGCAGTTCGTGAGAAATATTTGCAATAAAATTTTGTCTCATTTTTTCAAAACGTTCACTTTCTTTGGAACTTTTATATAATTGAAGTGCTAGTTTATCAATACTTTTTGCAAGATCTCCAATTTCGTCATTCTGATTTACCTGTGTTGTTACTTCATAATTTCCCTTTGCCAATTCTGTTGTTGTATTACGAATCTTATTAAGTGGCTTCGTAAAGCTGATAGAAAGCCAAACAGCACTGATACCCGCAAGAATTAGTGCAGCTAAAATACTAAAAACAAGTGTATAGATACCACTTTTTAATGCTGAAGACATATACTTTACTGGAGAATGAAGCAACACGACTCCTTCAATTGTTTCACCATTTTTTATTGGAACTGCTACTGTAATTGAATTTTCGTTTAAGTAATCATTAAAATTTTCTGTTGTAGTTGCTTCTCCAGAAATAGCTTTTTTAATAGTTGCTTCTGCATTCGGCGGTAATTTCAGATATGAAAACGGTTGTCCCTTTTCGTTTCTTCCCTGTACAATGTTTCCAGTTTTTGCATCCACTATCCAGACTTCTCCCATCGCAATATCCTCAATCATCCGCATACTTCTAAATATTTTAACATTATTGTCCTTCTCATCCACGATTCTATGTCTATGAAAATGTTTTTCATCCGATAATTTTTCAGAGCTTTCTTTTTTATCTGTCTCATTTTTTTCTATTTTCTTTTCAATTTCATCTTTTCTTATATCTTCAATAATATTATTTTCAATTGTTTTTCCATTTATATTTCCTACAATTTTAGGAACTTCCCTATTTGGCTTTAAAAATTTATTTTTATTTCTTTCTGGAGTATCATTTTTTCTTTCTACATCCAAATTTTTATCTACATTTTTTTCATCTCTATTCTCAAACCACATTTTAGACAAAGTTTCTGAAATCTTATAAGCTCTTTCAACCAAATCTTTCTTATGTAAACTAACAGTATTTTGAATATAAATATATCCAAAAATACTCCCAATTACA
The DNA here is from genome assembly GCF_041538065.1 of Leptotrichia hongkongensis. Classification (NCBI taxonomy): domain Bacteria; kingdom Fusobacteriati; phylum Fusobacteriota; class Fusobacteriia; order Fusobacteriales; family Leptotrichiaceae; genus Leptotrichia; species Leptotrichia hongkongensis. The sequence goes on from NZ_JBGORW010000014.1 coordinate 9,492, forward strand.
ATAGAAAACAACAAAAGAGACAATCCAAAATATGAAAGTAGCTTTATAAATATTTTGTTTTTAAATTTTATCTCCTTAAATTTTTTATTTCCTATTTTCACACTACCTTCCTTCTGCTACAACCTTATCCATCCAGATAAACAACTCATCTAAATCATAATCTCCAGAATGTGGAGTTGCCCAAGGTGATGCGAAATCAACCTTTTTCCCAAGATTTTCAAGTTTTATAGCAAGTATCGCAGGTATTGCAAGTGAGGTATCCTTATCAATTGCACCGTGTCTTATTCTCCAGTATTTTACTTTCGAATTTGCAATATAGTCCATTGGATTCATCATTTTTATTATTTTTTTATCAGCCATAGTTCCATTCACTGTCGAGTGTTCCAGCGTATATTCCGTAAAATGCTTATTGTTCGTAGTTTCATCTCCAAATTCATTATTTTCTCCTGTTGACAAATCTACATTGTCAAATGCCCCAGGCGTTTTTTGTCTGCCCATATAAGCCACATATTTATCATAATCCAAATCTACAACTTTCCCATTTTTTATTGTTAAAAATTCAAATTCCGATAAATCAATCCCTTTCTTCAAAGCAGTATTTGCAGAATCAATATAATATTGCTTAATCTGATCCTTAAAACTTCCATTCCCATTTTCATCCAATGTTAAAAATTTTCCATTTTTACCTTTTAATTTTAAGCTATTTAAATAGGCAGGAAACATCTTTTTCAAATCATTTGAACGTGAAATTTCATCATCAGTCAACGTACCCTCAGTATATTTTCTTTCCACATTGTAATCTAACATTGAAATCTCTATCTTTTTATACGTTTTTACATCGTTAAACATCCATTCATAAGCTGTATTCGCATTATCCAAGTTAGTTATTGGACAATAAGCTGACACGGCGTAAATATCATCTCTTGCATTTAATGCACCAATTTCCTTTAAATATGGCTCATAATCCCTACTATTCCCCGTTGCACCAAGCAAAGCTGAAACTGCTCCTCCAGCACTTGTCCCATTGGAAATAATTCTATCCGCTCTTCCTGGCATTCTAGTATCATTATATCGTAAATATCTAACAGCCGCCTTCAAATCTACAATTACAGCAGGTGCCTTTCCAGTATACTTCCCATCTTTTTCCAAAGTTCTACCTCTAGCTCCAGGACTTGCCACGATATATCCATTTGATAATGCGACTAGTGAAGCATCCGGCTTTCCGTCTCTTCCATTTCCAGGCATTCCAGCTGCTCCAGGCATATATCCTCCAACAGTATTTGGAAAAAATATTGGTGCACTTTTCGCATTATATTTTCCAACTGACTTATTTTTAAAATATTCTTCTGGAATATAGATATTTATAGTTTGATAAGCAATATCAACTGGTTTTGCAACATAAACTATATTTTCATAAGCACGATAAGTAACTGTTTTACCATTAACAGTAGCTGTCTTGGTCGTATAATTCTTATTTACATCAAAATTTAAATTATAACCATTTTCTGTTTTATTTGTTATCATATCTTCGGTTATTACTTTTTTATTCATAGGTGCTCCCATTTGTGGCTTTTTATCTTCATTCTTATTCACTTCAATATTTTTATGATTTTTACTAGAATCTACTAATCCTTTTTTATTATCAGTAGCCATTGAAAAAGCTGAAACTAATAAACTTAATATAATTAATTTTTTTTTCATAAATTATCCTTCTATTTTTTTATATTTTATCTTTAAAAAAAAATCTTATAATATTTCGTATTAGAGTAATAAAATTATTGTAAATCCTATTTAACAATGAATTTGATACCCTTTCTATAAAATCTTTTTAATAAAAATTACTATAAAAAAAGGACATAAGTATAAAACCTATGCCTTTTAACTATTATAATTATTATACTAATTCAATAATTGCCAATTCAGCTGAATCTCCACGTCTAACAGCAGTTTTAATAATTCTTGTATAACCACCATTTCTTTCAGCATATTTAGGTGCAATTTCATTAAAGATTTTTGCAACTGCTCCTTCATTTCTTAAGAATGCAAAAGCTTGTCTTCTTAAATGTACTCTTCTTGCTGCATCAGTTGAATTATTATATTTTTTCCCTAAAGTAATTGCTTTTTCAGCAAATTTTCTTAATTCTTTAGCACGAGTTACTGTTGTTTCAATTTGCTCATGTTCTACTAAAGAAATTGTCATATTTTTAAGCATAGCTAATCTATGGTCAGTTCTTCTACCTAGTTTTCTATATGATTTATTATGATTCATTTTCCCTCCTCGTTTAAGATTTTATTCTAAATTCTAGTTTAATTTTATATGATTATTCATCATTACTTGTATTATCGTCTAAATCATAACCAAGTTCTTTCATTTTATCGATAATTTCATTTAACGATTTTTTTCCTAAATTTTTAATTTTCAATAATTCGTTATATGTCATTGAAGTTAAGTCTGAAATTGTATTTACTCCTGCTTTTTTCAAGCAATTATAAGAACGTACTGTAAAGTCAAGTTCTTCAATTTTCATATCTTCAATATTATTTTCATTTTCAGCATCAGCTTCTGCCAATTCATCCTCACTATCTCTGTATTTACTCATACTGTTTCCAATATTTGTAAATGGTTCCAAATGCCAAGTTAATAATTCTACTGCATATGATAAAGCATCTTTAATTTCGATACTTCCATCTGTAGCAATTTCCAAAATTAACTTGTCATAATTTGTAACACGTCCAACCATAGTGTCTTCAACACTATAATTTACTCTCTTGATAGGTGTATAAATCGCATCAACTGCCAAATATCCTATTGGCCATCCATCAGTATTAATTTCATCAGAAACTACAAATCCTTCTCCAGAATCAACAAGAAATTCTATGTCAATCTGTTTATCAGTTGTAACAGTCATAATAACCTGCTCAGGATTTATAATTCTTAGCCCAGGTTCTACATGAATATCTGCCGCTGTAATTACAGCTGGTCCTTTTACTGAAAGTGTCATTTTCTTTTCACCTGGCTCATCAGCTTCAACTACTATTTCTTTCACATTTAAAATAATATCTGTAACTGCTTCTTTTACACCTTCTATTGTAGAAAATTCATTCAACACACCTTCAATTTTAATTCCTTTTATTGCAGTTCCTGGAATTGATGATAACAATATTCTTCTAAGTGCATTTCCAATAGTATTTCCATACCCTCTATACAGAGGTTCTAGTGTGTACTTTGCTGTATAATTATCTTCTTTTTCTTCAGTTAATTTTACATTTTTAGCTATTTTTTCAATATTTAACAAGCTAATTCATCTCCTCCGATTAAAATATTATTATCTAGAGTAGAACTCGATAATCATCGCTTCGTCAACTTCAAAGTCAACTGCGTCTCTTCCTGGATTTTCTAACACTTTAGCTGTTAAAGCTCCTTCTTCAAGTGATAACCATCCTGGAACTGTTTTTTGCCCAACAGACTCTTTAATTAAAGCTAATTCTTTAGAATCTTCTTTAACTGTAATTACATCACCTTGTTTTACTCTGTATGATGCAATGTTTACTCTTTTTCCATTAATTAAAATATGTCCATGACTTACGATTTGTCTTGCTTGTCTTCTTGTAGCACCAAATCCTAATCTATAGATTACGTTATCTAATCTTCTTTCAAGATATTGAAGTAAAAGTTCCCCTGTTACTCCTTCTTTTCTTGTTGCTTCTTCATATAATTTATAGAATTGTTTTTCCATTACTCCATAAACGAATTTTACTTTTTGTTTTTCTCTTTGTTGTGTTCCATATTCAGTTAATTTTCTATTTGCATTTGGTCTAATATTTCTATTTGATTTTTTGTTTACCCCTAAAACAATAGGATCTAAACCAAGATTTCTACATCTTTTTAACACAGGCTGTCTATCTCTTGCCATTTATCTTTTTCCTCCTTAGTTTATAAAATTACGGTCTTCTCTTTTTAGGTGGTCTTGCACCATTATGAGGTACTGGAGTTATATCAACTATTCTTGTTACTTCTAATCCAGTAGCCTGTATTGATCTAATAGAAGCTTCTCTTCCAGATCCAGGTCCTTTTATTTTGATTTCAATTTGTTTCATACCATTTTCAATTGCAACTTGAGCTGCTTGTTCAGCTGCGATTTGTGCTGCGAACGGAGTCCCTTTTTTAGTTCCTTTAAATCCAGAAGTTCCTCCTGATTTCCAAATTACTACTTTTCCTTCTGAATCTGTTATAGTAACAACAGTATTATTGAAAGTAGAATGTATATATGCTATTCCATTAGGAATATTTTTTAATTTTTTCTTTTTTGAAGTTGCTGGTTTTTTTGCCACTTACGGTTTCCTCCTTTAACTTAATAGTTATTATTTTTTCTTAGCAATTGCCATTCTAACTGGCCCTTTTCTAGTTCTTGCATTTGTTTTTGTTTTTTGTCCTCTTACAGGTAATCCATTTCTATGTCTTAATCCTCTGTAACTCTTGATATCAAGCAGACGTTTGATGTTAAGTCTAATTTCTTTTCTTAACTCTCCTTCAATTTTGTACTCTTCCACAGCAGCTCTTAATTTTGCTACTTGTTCTTCTGTCAAATCTTTTACTTTAGTATCTCTGTCGATACCAGTTGCTCCTAAAATTTTGTTTGAAGTGCTTCTACCAATTCCAAAAATATAAGTTAAAGAAACTTCTACTCTTTTATTTCTTGGAATATCTACTCCTGCTATTCTAGCCAAATTTTTTCCTCCTCGTTTTGATATTTTTAATCTTCTTCAATATGCCCTCACATATACAATATAAGGAATAAGCTCTACAGCTAAACATACCTTTACAATCTTTATTTAAATATCCATAGTATTTTTGTTTTTTTATCTACAATATATTTTAATAAAAATGTTTTTAGGTTTATTAATCTGTTATTTTTTAAAATAAAAAATATTTTAAAACTATCCTTGTATTTGTTTATGTTTAGGGTTTTCACATATTACTCTTACTTTTCCGTGACGTTTAACAATTTTACATTTGTCACAAATAGGTTTTACTGAAGCTTTTACTTTCACTAAAAACCCTCCTTCCAACTGTTATTTTTTTCTATATACAATTCTACCTCTTGACAAGTCATACGGAGAAACTTCCACCGTAACCTTATCTCCTGGCAAAATTTTTATATAGTTCATTCTCATTTTTCCTGAGATATGTCCTAAAACTTCGTGTCCATTTTCAAGCCTTACTTGAAACATCGCATTTGGTAATGCTTCGATTATTTCACCTTCCAGCTCAAGAACATCCTGTTTTGCCATAAATAATCACCTCGGATCCTTTCTATTATAACAAAAAAATAACTAAATGTCCAGTTTTTTTAACATTTAATTTTTATAAAAATTAAAAAAACAATATACATTTGATTATTTACCTTATCATAATACAGTATTTATCGTATTTTGTCAATTATTTTTTATTTTACAGTTATTTTTATGGATTTTTCTAATTTTTTACACTCCTAAAAATTCTATATCCAGCATTAATTTCCAGAGTTTCACAATTTCCAAAAATTTCTTCCAATTTTTTCTGTGTACTTTTTGCTCCATGTTTTGTCTGAATCACACAATAAAACTGACCATCTTGATTTAAATGCTCAAAACTTTGTTCATAAATTTGAAAAATTGTCTGCTTTCCAGCTCGAATTGGCGGATTAGATAAAATCACATCAAACTTTTCAGAAACATCATCAAATGCAAACGATTTTCTTACTTCAAAATTATCACTTTCCTCTTTTATAACTCCATTTTTCAAAAGATTTTCCCTTGTAAGCTCCAAAGCCCGCTCATTCACATCTGATGAAACAGTTCTAACATTTTCAAAAAAAGACTTTATAACAACTGATACAACTCCGTATCCGCAGCCAATATCCAGTATATCAAACTTTTGATTTTTTTTGTTCATATTTTCTCTTAAAAACACTTTCAGCATGACATCCGTTCCAAAATCTACCTTCGTCTTTGAAAATACCCCATTATCTGTTACAAACTCAAATTTTTTATTTTCTATTTCATATTTTATTATTTTTCTATCCGACTTTACTTCCTGCTTTTCTGAAAAATAATGGCTCATTATCAATTTCCTCCTAACTTTTCTATTTTTTATTCTAATGTTTATTTTATCACTGAATTTCAATTATTCATAATACTCCCCTGCTGTATTATTAAAATCACTTTTACCTTTCAACACTTTTACTATATCCAAAAATAAATCTGTAAACGATGAATCAGTATACTGTACATTTTCTCTTATATATCTTATTTTTGTAACGCCATTTTTAATTTCATATACTCTTATTGGCTTATAATAAGCATATCTATCAGTTATATAAATTCTTGTTGTCTTTTTTTCATCTCCAACCAACTTCAAATAATTTTTAACTTGTTTAACCAGACTGTTTAATCCTTCGCCGTTAACTGAATATCTTACTGAAATATCAATCACCTGATCAATTTCACCAGAAAATTCCTTTACATCAAAATCATCATCATACTGTCTCGGTTTTTTAAATTCTGTAATACTTACCGAATCTATCATAGGTAACTTTTTTATTATTTTTTCCATCTCTTGCTTATCTTTTATCTTGGAAAAATATGAACTATATACAATATTACGCGGTTCCCAGTAATAAATTGTCATAAAATTGACAAACTTTACAGATTGAAAAAATATTAATATCATAAAAAAGATAGATTTCCACTTTCTTCTTTTTATTTCTTGAAAAATTAGTATTGCCATCTGCACGGCTAACAATAAAATCAAATAAGCGATAACAGCTATATTAAATCTTTTATTCAAATCCCTATAACTCGAATATTTTATAAAAAACATTATAAAACCAACAACAAAACTTGTTATGTACTTATTGCCTTCCATTTTTATGCCATCTACGCAAATTAGAAAAAATATTCCTGTAATAATTACCAGCAGATATATTCCTGTAAGTTTTCCTGATTCCCCATTATTCAGCAACATAAAGAGTTTTCCCATTAATAGCAAATATCCCAAATACCAGTATGAAATACTTATTTTATTCATTATGAAATTCTCCCATTTTCTTCATTTTTACTATTATAACATATTTTTTACAGTTACATATCCATTTTTTATCTTACAAATATTTTTTCAAAATCATTGCATATACAAAATTTCTTGCATTCTTATAAATTTTTTTATATAATAAACTTAACACAAAACTATTAATTTAAAATTTTGTGTATAAATAAAAATAAAATTTTATGGAGGTTTTGAAATGATAAAAAAGCTTGTTGAAATAGAAGGGATGCACTGCGAAAACTGTGCTAAAAAAGTAGAAAATGTTTTATACGGACTGCCAGAAGTAGAAAGTGTAGAAGTAAACCTTTCTGATAAAAATGCAAAAGTTACTTTAAATGAAGAAGTTGATGATTTGTTAATAGCAGATGTAATTAATAGTGCTGGGCATTATAAAGTGAAGGATGTTACAGAAATTTCTTAATCTTTTTTATTAACTATTTATTTACAATAAATTAAAAAAATTATTTTAAATTGAGTTGATTTTTTTATTATAACATGTTATAATATTTTGTAAAGTAATAAAAATACGCATAACTATACGCAAATCAAAAGAGAGCTGACCCCCAAAGTAAGCTCTCTTTTTTAGTTATTTCCAAAATTCTTGTATTAAAATTATTACTATTTGTAATAAAATTATAACTAAGATTTTTATTAATAACGTACGCATAACTATAACACCTCCTTTCTCAAGGATTGATAAAATTATAACATTTTTTATTATATTTGTATATTCATTTTTTATTTTTTTAATGAAACCGAAATTTTTTTACAAAAAAAGATGATATTGAATAATTTCACTATTCTTTATCATCTTTTAAATTTTTTAACTAATAATTTATAATATTAAAAATTCTAATTTTCATCTATTTCCCTTCATTTTTACCTTTTAAATTATCATTTGCCTCCATTAAAAGTCCAAGAAATTCAATAGATTTTAATTTATCAAAATTTTCTTTGTACAATTTAGAATTTTTAGTTTCATACAATTCTTGATTTTTATAATACAAAAGTCCTAGTAATTCACCTACAACAGAAGAGTTATCCTGTTTCATATTAATATAGGAATTTTGGAAAAATTCTATTGCCTCTGCTAATTTTTCCTGTTTTACATAGTTATTAATTATTATTTTTTGAGCATCTATTATGAAATTTTTTTTCATATCTTGAGTTATATACCAGTAATCAATTTTTTTTATATTATTATATTTTTCAATTGCTTTTTTCAGATATTCTGTACTTTCAGAATATTTTTTATTATATAACAATTTCAAAGCCCATTGATAGTATCCTTCTGGGTATTCAGGAAATAATGACATTATTTGTTTTACAGTTTCATCAGATTTTTTAGTATCACCTAAATATCCATAAGCAATTGCAAGATTATTATATGGTCTTGGATTCTTTGGATTTAATTTTATTGCTTTTTGATAGTATTCAATTGCTTTTTTTGCATCTTTGTTAAAAGCTCTTTCGTAGGTTCCAATATAAAACATGGCAAGATAATTTTTGTTATCTAGCTGAACAGCTTCTTCAAATGGTTTTTTTGATTTAGAAAAATCTATTCCTTGCATTTTTATTCCCTCAAAAGTTTTTTCAATTGATTTATCGTTTATTTTCAATTCTTTCAGTTCCTGTCGTGTAACTCTCATAATTTCTTCCTGATCTTCAGCTAAAATTACAAAACTTAATACAAGAAAACTTAATAAAATTAAAATCTTTAAATATTTATTATTCACACTATTCTCCTTCTAAATATTTTATCTTTTCTAAACCAAAAATAATATTCAAAAAATTCATTCCCTTATCTGCCCTTCTCCCCTAATCACATATTTCGTCGTAGTCAGCTCTCTTATTCCCATAGGCCCACGAGCGTGCAGTTTTTGCGTGGAAATTCCGATTTCTCCACCAAAGCCGAATTCTCCCCCGTCAGAAAATCTTGTTGAAGCGTTTAAGTAAACGTTGGCTGAATCTACTTCGTTTAGGAATTTTTCAGCATTTTCTATAGATTTTGTCAAGATTGAGTCGGAATGGTGCGTTCCATGATTATTTATATATTCAATTGCTTCATCTATGTTTTTAACTAATTTTAGTGACATTATTAAATCTAAATATTCAGCCCCAAAATCTTCTTCTGTTGCCAATTTTACATCTTTTCTGTTTCCAATAATTTCTAATGCTTCTTTGCTGTACCTTAGCTCTACACCATCTTTTAAAAGCATTTCTGTTAATTCTGGCAAGATTGCTTTTGCAATGTTCTCGTGGATAAGTGTTGTTTCGATGGCATTACATACGCTTGGACGTTGTACTTTGGCATTTTCGATAATTGGTAATGCCTGCTTTATGTCAGCTGTTTCATCTACAAATATATGACAGATTCCTGCACCTGTTTCTATCATTGGAATTGTTGCGTTTTCTATGATAAATCTTTTTAACCCTTTTCCTCCTCTTGGGATAATTACGTCAATATACTTGTCTGCACGAATTAAGTCCATCACAAGTTCCCTTTCTGGCTTTTCTACAAGCTGAACTGTATTTTTGGGCAATCCATGAGCATCTGCAACTCTATTTAATAAATTATTCAAATAAATATTTGAATTCAGGGCATCTTCCGACCCACGTAAAATTATCGCATTTGAAGATTTTATTGCAAGTCCTGCCGCATCTACTGTAACATTTGGACGAGATTCGTAAATCATTCCGATTACTCCAAGTGGAACTCTTTTTTTTACAATATTCATTCCATTTTTATGATTCCATCCTGTAATGACTTCTCCAATTGGATCTGGAAACATAGCCATTTCACGTAAACTTTGAGCCATTCCTTCTATTCTGCTGTCTGTGAGCTCCATTCTATCAAGTAAGGAAAATGCCATTCCATTTTTCTTACCATTTTCCATATCTATTTTGTTTGCAGCCTTTATTTCCTCTTTTTTATTTATCAATTCATCTGCAATTGCAAACAATACATCGTTTTTAGTTTTTGTTCCAATTTTCAAAAGTTCCCTTGAAGCGGCTTTTGCTTTTTTTCCAAGTTCTTCTATATAATTCATATCTCCCTCATTTCTTAATTTATCTAATTTCTAAAAAAGATTTCCAGCTTTTCTATTCCCATCCTTCATCTTTTTTATTTTTCTCGTTCTAAATATAGCTATCATAAACATAACCATAGAAATAGTTAAAAAAATCCAGTAAATTATTAAATATCGCCTAGCCCAGTCAATATTAAAAATATTTGTCATAACTTCCATTAAAATATCAAAAAATTTTTTATCTAGATATTGCCTTTTAAAAATTGATGCTAAGTTTAACACTTCTGACAAATATATTGCCAAATATGAAAAAATATATATAATAACTACACTAAAAATAGTTATTTCTAATTCATCATACAGATTCTTAAACTTATTTTTTTTTACTTTTCTTATTTTTTCTTCTTCATTCGAGTCAGTAATTTCTTTAACTTTTTCTTTTCTTTTTTTACCAAAAAAATTTCCAAATATAACTCCAATTTCTATAATTCCCACACCTAAAAACATCACTACAATATGTCTTATATTATTTTGAGCCGCAAAAAAATAAAGTACAGTTGCAATTATAAAGCCTAAAAATCCACCAAGAAATGTGTATAATTTATTTTCATTTTTATTAAAAATATTTTCGCTCTTCACTTACTTCCTCCTTTCCATTTTTTTATTCATTCGCTCCGAAAATATTAATGATTGCTTCTCATAAATTCGTATTATGAATTAGTGTTTTGTCAGATAAATCCAATATTTTATTCCCATATTTATCTGTTATATTTATTCTTTCAGCTATTGTGCTTATATTGTAGTCATTCAAGTTATAAACTTCGCTATCCAGAGCCAAGGCTTCTAAGGTTAAATAGCCAAAAATTTGCCATTGTAAGTATTTTAAGATAAAATTTGATTCCTACTATTTTTTTGGTTGTTCGTAATTCATAAATCGTTCCTATTTCTCTTTTATTAAATTTTTTGGACGCTTGTGTACTAAACTTTTAAATAAAATTTCTCTCAATCAACAAAATTGAATTTATTATTTTTATTTTTTCATAACTACATTATCAATGTGAATAACAGCATCATCATATTTATAACCCAGTATTTCTTCTATATTTTCACTTTTTACGCCTTTTATAAGGTTAATTTCCTCTGATGAATAATTTGAAATTCCTGTTGCAACAACTTTACCTTCCAAATCTTCTATTTCAATGACTGCCCCTTTATCAAAATTTCCTTCAATAGACTTTATTCCCACAGGCAATAGGCTATTTCCATTTTTTAATGCTGCTTTTGCACCATTATCGATTGTTAATGCACCTTCCTTATTAGGCCCATATGCAAGCCAGTATTTTCGTAAGCTGATTTTTTTATTTTTTTTCACAAAAAGTGTTCCTATATTTTCTTTTTCAACGATTCTAGTTATATTATGAGGATCATCGCCACTAGCAATTACAAGACTTGTCCCAATTTTGGTTACCATTTCTGCAGCAATAATTTTTGTTATCATTCCACCAGTTCCAAATTTTGAGCCTTCTGCTCCTGCCATCTGCTTTATATCTTCATTAATATCCCCAACCATATTAATCAGATTAGCATCATCATATTTTCGTGGATTTTTATTATAAAGTCCGTCAATATCGGATAAAATAATTAATAAATCAGCATCAATTAATCCAGAAACAAGCGCTGACATTGTATCATTATCTCCAACCTTAATTTTCAAAGCATTAGATACAATTGCATCATTTTCATTTATAATCGGAATAATTTTTCTTTTTAGAAAAGCATTACAGACATTTCTCATGTTCAAATATCTTTTTCTGTTCGAAAATTCCTCTTTTGTCAATAAAAGCTGTCCAATTATTTTGTTATGTTCTTTAAATAATGTCTGATAAATTTGCATAAGTGAAACTTGTCCAACTGCTGACAGCATCTGTTTTTCCGCCAAAGTTTTAGGCTTTTCACTTATATTAAGCAGCCCCATTCCAGCTCCAACTGCACCAGAAGTTACAAGTATTACATCATACCCTTTATCCTGTAAATTACTCAGTTCCAGCACAATTCTCTTTATTTTTTCAATATCTAGATGCCCATTTTCAGTTGTAAGTGTAGAAGTTCCAACTTTTACAACTATCCTCTGTATATTTTCCAAGATTTTTTCTCTTGTGTTACTATTTTTCATATTTTTACTATTCTCCTGTTTAACATTTTTATGTGTTTTGAATTTTTAACATAAGGGCATAAAATTCTATGCCCTTAAAGATTACTTAACTATTTTTTCAATTTATTACAAAGATTGGTATTTAAACAAGTGTATCCTCCAGCAACAGCTCCTGCTCCTAATGCTACAGCGGTACAAGAACTCAAGCTCATAACCAATGCAATTACTACTCCTATGATTTTAATTTTTCTCATTTTTTTTACCTCCAATTTTGGTTTTTCTTAAAATAACCTAGAAAGGTTCATATTATTTTAACATTTATTTCTTTACAACCATAGATAATTTCAATATTTTTATCTTAACTTTTACGTATCCATACAGAAATTTTTTCAGGTTCAACTTTAAAATCGACATTTCCTTCCTCATCTATTGTAATGTCTTCATATCCACTACCTGTAACTTCGTGCCAAACTTCTCCTGCCCGTTCTTTTCCAAACTCAATCTGTATTTCTTCTTCCTCTTCAGAATTTGAAAGTACGGCTACACATCCAGTCCATTCATCTCTTCCCGTTCTTTGAATTGCAATTACATTTGGATTATCCAGATAATTTATTTGTTCTCCATAAGCATAAATTCTTCGTATTTCCAGAAGTTTATCAATTATCCATTGATGTGGACTTTTTTTTCTTCCTATTCCATAATAATCGCCATAAAATAGACAAGGATAACCATCTTTTGATAATAATATTATAGCATATGAATGAGGAATAAACCAGTCTTCCACTTGTGATTCTAAAGCACTTCCTTTTTGAGAATCGTGATTATCCACAAATGTTACCGCTGCCATCGGATTTGTTGCAACTATTGTATGTTCAAAAATTTCTCTTAAATCATAATCCTTTTTCTTTTTAGAAGCATCATACATATTAAAGTGAAGCCCAACATCAAATAAATCAGTTTTATAACCAACATTATCCAAATATTCCTTCAATTTTTCCAAGTCATTTCGCCAGTATTCACCAACAGAATAAAATTTTTCTCCGTAAGCTGCTCTTACTTGTGTCAAAAATTCAGCTATAAACTCATCTTTTATGTGTTTTACTGCATCCATCCTGAATCCATCAATTTTTAATTCATTTACAACCCATTTTCCCCAACGGATTACTTCCTCACGCACTTCAGGATGTGAAAAATCAATATCGGCATTCATCAGATAATCATAATTTCCAAGTTCAGAGTCAACTCCTTCATCCCAGTCCTTATTTTCCCCAACAATTTTATAAATTGCAGTTTTACCAGTTTTATTATCAAAATCTACTCCATCGAAAAGATTATAATTCCACTTGAATGCAGAGTATTTATCATTTCTTCCAGGAAAAGTAAATTTTGTCCATCCTTCTATTTCAAAAGGATCCGATATTTCTACAGTCCTGTCTTCTGGATCAACTTCAATTGCCAAAAATTTTTCTGTTTCGTCAGCTCCCCCCTTATGATTCAAAACAGCATCCAAATACACATTTATATTGTATTTATGAAGTTCTTCTATCGCTTCAATCAGTTCCTGCTTTGTCCCATATTTCGTTCTGACAGTTCCTTTCTGGTCAAATTCTCCTAAATCCCATAAATCATAAGCACCATAGCCAACATCATCTTGAGAAATCCCTTTATATGCAGGTGGAATCCACACTCCACTTATTCCGATTTCACTCAGATGTTTGGCATCTTCCTTTAATCTTTGCCAATGTTTTCCATCATTTGGTAATTTCCACTCAAAATACTGTATCATTACTCCATTTTCCATTAAAACATCCTCCTTTTACAATATTTTTCAGCTGTCTAGTTTTATTCCCTTTTTTTCTATAAATTTAACAACTTCCTTCAAATCTTCTTCTGTATCCACACCTATTACATTTGAATCAGTTTCCAAAACTTTTATTTTATATCCATTTTCAATAAACCTCAATTGCTCAAGCGACTCTATCTTTTCCAAAACGCCGTCTTTTAAATTTTTCAGTTCATTTAAAAATTTTGCTGTATAGCCATAAATTCCAATATGTCTAAAATATCTTATATTTTGACTATTATTTTTATCCCGCTCATATGGAATTACTGAACGGCTAAAATAAATGGCATTGTCATTGAAGTCTGTGATTACCTTTACATGATTAGGATTTTCAATTTCCTTTTGAGATTTCATTTCCTGCTTCAATGTAACAATCTCCGATTTTTCATCTCTATAGTTATTTGCCAGAATATTAATCGATTCAATGTCAATTAATGGCTCGTCCCCTTGAATATTTATGATAAAATCGTAATTTTGATATTCATTTTTATTAATAACTTCTATTATTCTGGAAGTTCCATTCTGATGATTTTCAGCTGTCATAACCACATTCCCGCCAAATTTTTTTACCGCCTCAAAAATTCTCTCATCATCAGTAGCCACAACGATCTCATCAATATCAGCATTTTTTGCTCTTTTATAAACCCATTCAATCATAGCATGTCCGCAAATATCCTTGAGTGGCTTTCCCTCAAACCTGCTGGATGCATATCTTGCTGGTATAACTCCCAATATTTTCATAACTATTTTTCTCCTCTTTTTTAAGAATTTTATAAAATAACAATAATCCTCTTTTAAAACAAAACTTATAAACTATACTATTTTATATTAAGCTCTTTTAAAAAATAACAATAAATTTTATATTTATACAAATTAACAGCACAATCTTTTAAAAAACGCTTTAATTCAAGGGTTTTTTATTTTTACTATTAAAATAAAAATAGAATTAAATCTCAAATAAGCTTGAATGTATTTTACCACATTTTCATCTAAATTACATTATATTTATATCAGATAAATAAAAAAAAAGCCATTTAATTTCTAAACAGCTCAATTTTTTTATGCAAGTCCAAGTGTTATAAATCTCAAAATACGTCTAAATAAAGACAACTGCTTATAGTCATTCTGTGCCACAATGTCAACAGTTTCTACAACCTTGTTATCATTTGACAGAACTTCAAGTTTACCTATTACATCTCCTTTAGAAATTCCTTCTTTTTCAGCTGAGACTTGTAAATCTTTTACTTCAAATTTATAATTTGTATTATCAATCTGGTAGACATTTGTTGTTAAAACACCTTTTATTTCTTTTGCTTCAGCATTTTTTACCTTAAACTTTTTATTAATTTCCTGTCCTGCCTTGTAAACTGGTATCATACGTTTTTCCAGCTGTGTAAATTCCTGCTTCTGATCTTCCGTTCTAGCATCGTCACTCTTATTTCCCAATGTGACTGAAATGATTTCAAGATTTCCTATTTTACTTGATACTATCATATTGTATCCAGCTTGTGCATGAAATCCAGTCTTCAGACCGTAAATTCCAAATTGATCCAAAAGATGATTTCTATTATTATAAACAACATCTTCTCCTGCTGAATTTTGCAGCACCAATTCTGATTCCTTCATCCAAGCCCGTAATCTTTCATCTCTTATAGCTCTTTTTCCAAGTAAATACATGTCATAAGCCGTTGAAATATCCATATTCTTTTTTGTCATTGAAGTTGGAAGACCAGCTGGAGTATAATAACGAGTATCATTCATTCCAAGTTCTTTTGCCTTATCATTCATCAATTTTACAAAATTATCAAAGTTCCCTTTTCCTATGTGATATGCTACCAAATATGCAGCATTATTGGCTGAGTATATTATCTCTGCACGAAGTAAATCTTTTAAAGTATAACAATCTCCTGCTTTTGCATTTAGCCAACTTCCACCCATATTTACTATTTCAGGAGTAAAGCAGACTTTATCATCAAGTTTCGCATTTCCTCTATCAATTTGTTCAAGTGCAACTAAAATATTCATCACTTTTGTAAGTGATGCTATCGGATGTTTTTTTCTTGACATTTTATCCTTTAAAACTTTTCCATCTTCAGTTGCAATAAATTTTATTACTTCTCCATAATAGTGAGAAACTCCTTCATGCTCATGTTCTATAGCTTTTACGACTTTTTTCTTCTGAACAGTCTTTTTATTATTTTTTGTTGATTTATTTTCATCAGTTTCTTCATCTTTTTCTTGATCACTATTTCTCTTTGAATTTGAAACGTTTTCATTAAAATATTCGTGCTTTCTTTTTTTGTTATGTCCTAAATGCTTTTCTTTCCCTCTTTTTGTTGCCTGTTCAACCTCATCATACTTGTTATCAGTCGAAACATTTTTTTTTTCTTCCTTAATGACAGGATTACTTTCCTTAGAAACAGTCCCACCATTTTCCTGCTCTCCTTCCGCATAGGCTAAAATTGCAAATAATGCAATTACTCCAAGTATCAAAACTCTTTTTACCCTTTTAACCATTCTTTTCCTTTCTCCATTCATATTATAAAATTATTTATTATTATTTTTCAAGTTATCTAAATTATACTTACAATATTCTCTAATTTCGCATATATCACACTTTGGCTTTCTTGCAATGCACTTATCTCTTCCATGTAAAATCATGTAATGCGAATATACAAACCAGTCTCTTTTGGGAATAAGTTTCATAAGTTCCCTTTCTATGATTTCAGGATTATCATTTTTCACAAATCCTATACGGTTTGACAGCCTTTTAACATGTGTATCAACAACAATTCCTTCCCTAATATTCCACAGCTCCCCAAGGACAACATTTGCAGTTTTTCTTCCAACGCCTGGTAATTCTATTAATTTTTCAAGTTCCTTTGGAATTATATCATTATATTTTTCTAACATCATATCAGCGTTTAACTTTATATTTTTAGCTTTATTTTTATAGAAGCCTGTTGATTTTACATATTTTTCTAATGTCTTCAAGTCCATTTTTCTAATATCTTTCGGCTCTCTTACTACTTTAAAAAGTTCTTTTGTAACAATATTTACACGAGCGTCAGTACATTGAGCCGATAAAATTACTGCTATCATCAGCTGGTAAGGCGTTTCAAACTCTAGTGCAGCCTTTGGGCTGCCAAACTTTTCTTCTAATATTGGGAATATTTTTTTCAATCTTTCCTTTTTTGTCATTTCTCTCTCCAAAAATGTACTAAAATTAATTATTATATTTATTAACTCATATTGAAATTTTCTTTATAATTTCCAAAATAAAAAAATGTATTGGATAAAATAAATAAAAAAAATACTTCATACTTCTTCCTTTTTTTCCATTATACATAAAAATAAATATTAATGAAATCAATGAAAAAAACTGAGTATCAGTTAATCCAAAAACATTTGGAAAAATCTTATTAAAAGTATTTAATATTAGAAAATTCATTAAAATTTTAAATTTATCATTTCTAAAAATATTAAAGTTCATAATAAGTAAAATTCCATAAATCCCATAATCGAACTCATATTTTTGAGAAATAAATAAAATAAATCCAATTATGCTAATTTTAATGAACCACAAAAATTTGGGCTTTATTCTTATACTTTTAAAATTAAAAACATAAATGGCCAATAACCCAAAAAATAAAGTAAAAAATACATTCATTGGATAATTATAACTAAATAAAATCGATGGAAGCTGAATACCCACAGCAAAAATAAACAACCTTAACAGATATTTTTTTAAATTCCGAGTATGTGTATATCCTTCACTAAGTGTAAATGCAAATATTGGAAAAGCAATCCTTCCAACAATATTCAAAATCTCACTTCCTCCAACTATATAATGATAATGATCCAAAAACATTGTTATTATGCCAATTATCTTTAAAATAAATAAACTCAACTTATCTCCTATATCTACATTATTAATTATTCATTAAATTATGTGTCGATTTTTAAAATTCATTTTTTATTCTATTTTTTTATTATTAATAACGTAAATTCTTCAAAAAAATTTATTTTTAACTCTACAAAGTCTTTATTTAAAACAATTTTTAAATTATCTATTACATTTAATCATATCATTTTTTGAATCTAATTTCAAGACTTTTTTTGGAAAATACAAAGTATATTCAAACTTCCTTAATGTCAAGCTGATAAAAAATAAATTACCTTAAATAAATAAATTAAACAGCACTAATTTATTCCATAGTTTTCGTAATGTATATTACACTTTTATATTCTTATTTTATGGTATAATTTTTATAATAATTTTACATTTTTATAATTAGAGCCAAAATTCACTTGCAACTTTTTGAGATTCAGCTCTTTTTAAATAAAAATATTATAATAGGAGATTGAAATGTTTAGTTTAGACGATACACTTTATGAGATTATAGACAAGTATCCTGAAGCTCTTGACTTTTTTATTGCTAATGGGTTTGAGCAATTGAAAAATAAACAGATGCTTGAGGTTATGGGAAAAAATATTAAGTTGAAAATGGCACTTATGTCAAAAAAAATTAATCAGGAACTGTTTGTTGAAAAGCTGGAAACATTTTTGC
The DNA here is from genome assembly GCF_041538065.1 of Leptotrichia hongkongensis. Classification (NCBI taxonomy): domain Bacteria; kingdom Fusobacteriati; phylum Fusobacteriota; class Fusobacteriia; order Fusobacteriales; family Leptotrichiaceae; genus Leptotrichia; species Leptotrichia hongkongensis. The sequence continues at coordinate 28,174 of NZ_JBGORW010000014.1, forward strand.
AAAAAGATGCAGATGTTGATGTTTCACTGGATGAAAGCAAAGCTGATGAAAATAGTGACTTGATAATTGAAGGAGTTCTGCCTTGCCCTATCAGAATACCACTTTTAGAAGGTATAAAAGACTGGGTAAACGAACAGAACGAGAAAAACGATTATACTATTTCATATACCTTAAAATCAGCAAATTTAGGGCTTGACTGGGTTGTAGATAAAGTTAAGACAGGTAATCCTGACAAAGTTTCAGATATATTGCTTTCGGCTGGATTTGAGCTGTTTTTTGATAAGAATTTGATGGGGCAGTATATGGAAAATGGTATTTTTGAAACACACCTTGAAAATATGAATAAAGATTTCTGCAACGAAACTATTGATTTGCGGGATCCTAAAAAGCGTTACGCAATAATGGGAGTCGTGCCAGCAATATTTTTAGTAAACAAGACTTCTTTGGGGGACAGAAAAGTACCAGAAACTTGGGCAGACTTGTTAAATGAAGAATTTGAAGACTCAGTTGCATTGCCAATGGCTGATTTAGACTTGTTTAATGCTCTTCTTGCAAATCTTTACAAAGATTTTGGAATGGATGGGATACATAAATTGGCACGTTCATACAAAAAGAGCTTGCATCCTGCTCAAATGGTAAAAGCCAGAACTCGAACACCAGAAGCCCCTGCTGTCAGCATTATTCCATACTTCTTTTCACAAATGATTGATGGATCAGGAGATTTGGAGGCTGTATGGCCAAAAGATGGAGCTTTGCTAAGCCCAATATTTATGATTACAAAAAAATCTAAGGCAGATAAAATCAAGCCATTTATGGACTTATTTATGTCAAATGAAATTGGAACAATTTTTTCTGCAAATGGAAAATTCCCATCAACAAATCCAAATGTGGATAACCATTTAGAAGAACATCAGAATTTTAAATGGATTGGCTGGGATTATATCTATAGCCATGATATTGGAAAAATTATTCGTGAATGTGAAGATGAATTTAATAATGATGTGCAAAAAAGCCTTGCACAATAAAATTTAAAAAATAAAAAAGGAGAGATAACTATGAATTTAATAATATTTTCAGGCCCACCATCATCAGGAAAAACAAGCGTTATTCTAAAAACAGTAGAGGCCTTAAAATCACAAGGAATGTCAGTTGGAGTAGTAAAATTCGACTGCCTTTACACAGATGATGACAAATTGTACGCAAAAGCAGGAATTCCAGTAAAAAAAGGAATTTCAGGAGCTTTATGTCCAGACCATTTCTTCGTATCAAATATCGAAGAAGTTGTGCAATGGGGAAACAGCCTTGGGCTTTCAATATTAATTACAGAATCAGCAGGACTTTGCAATAGATGTTCGCCATATATCAAGGACATCAAGGGAGTCTGTGTAATTGACAATTTATCAGGAATTAATACGCCTAAAAAGATTGGACCATTATTAAAAGCCGCTGATATTGTGATTATTACCAAAGGAGATATTGTTTCGCAAGCTGAACGTGAAGTTTTTGCCTCACGTGTGAACTCTGTAAATCCAAAAGCTGTAACAATGCACGTTAATGGGCTTACTGGACAGGGAGCGTATGAATTAAGTACACTTCTTTACGAAAAAGAACTGGAAATAGACAGCGTTCAAGGAATGGAACTTAGATTTCCAATGCCATCGGCACTTTGCTCTTACTGCTTAGGAGAAAAGAGAATCGGTGAAAAATACCAGATGGGTAATGTCCGAAAAATGAATTTACAGCAATAAAAAAATAGATAAAAATAACAAAAAAAGGAAAAAATATGAAAAATAACGATTTAATAAATAAATTGACTATTAGTGAACTTAGCAATAAATATCCCTTCGCAGAAAACTTTTTTACTGAAAACCACTTGCCTGTGGAAACTTTTCAGGATAAGACGTTTCACGAGTTCATCGTAACTTTTGCAGAAGATAAAATCGAGGACTTTGCACTGGATGTGGAAAAAATTGAAGAAAGCCTTGTTGACTACATTGAACAGATGAAACTTTTTTTGGGAATGGAAGAGGAAAATTCGATTGATATGCTTACAATTGTCGCTGGGCAAGATAAATCTGGGAATAAAGAGGGATTTGAGCGGCTTGATATTCATAAATCAGAAATTATTTCCATTGTTGGTCCTACAGGCTCTGGAAAATCAAGACTTCTTGCCGACATCGAATGGACTGCCCAGAAAGACACTCCAACACAGCGTCAAATACTTATAAACGGTGAACTTCCAGACAAAAAATGGCGTTATTCCTCAAACAACAAATTAGTCGCACAACTATCGCAAAACATGAATTTCGTTATGGACTTATCAGTAAAGGAATTTCTAGAACTCCACGCTCAAAGCCGAATGATTGAAGATATTGATGAAACTGTGGAAAAAATCATTACCGCTGCAAACAATCTGGCTGGAGAACAATTTGACTTGACTACTGCAATCACAGCCCTAAGTGGTGGACAATCTCGTGCTTTAATGATTGCCGACACAGCTATTTTAAGTTCATCTCCAATTGTCCTAATTGACGAAATCGAAAATGCAGGAATTGACAGGAAAAAAGCCTTGGAATTACTTGTTTCATCTGACAAAATCGTATTAATGGCAACACACGACCCAACATTGGCACTAATAGCAGATAAACGAATTATAATAAAAAATGGTGGAATCAGTAAAATTATTACAACAAGCCCTGAAGAAAAGAAAATTTTGAAAAAACTCGATGAAATGGATGATATTATTCAAAAAATGAGAAGTGATTTAAGAAAAGGGGAAATTTTAAAAAGTGATTTTTAATCAAGAAATTTGTTTTTAAAAATTAATAATAAAAGTAAATTAGGGAGAAATATTCAGAATTTGTTTATTTTCTCCCTTTTTAAATGGAGAATAGAAAGAACTGAAACAACTGGAGAGTTTGAGAAATTGATTAAAAAGTTCATATTACGTGATATTAAACCATAGCGTTTGTTAAATCGTTTTTTTGTACAAAAATGTCCTACCTAATGCAAAATTTTTTTATTATGGGCTAATATGAGCCTATTTCATAAACGAAAAAATAACCGCTGTCTTTTACAACAACGATTATTTTAAAAATTAGCTTTATTTTTTATCACTATTTTTTCAATAATTTCTCCATTTTCCAGGCCAATAGTGATTTATACTCCATTGCCTCAATATGTTTTTCTACACTTTCTTCTCCTTCTTTTAATTTTTCTTCTAATTCATTTACTTCTTTTAATATAACATTATAAAAGTCATAGGCTTTTTCTTCATCTGGAAGTTTATTGTATTCTTCTCTTACTTTATCTATATTCTCCTGTATTTTTGAATATTTTTTAAACTTTGCAAAAGTAGTAGCTCTAAATAAATATTTGTAAATTTCAGTCCAAAAATACTTTCCATCATTTTCTACTACTTCTTCAAAAAAAACATCTAAATCTTCATATTTTTTAAACCAAGGGATTATTTTGTTTTTTATTTCTTCTAAAATACTTTTCATCCCTTTTTCCATCTTTTCTTCTCCGTCCAAATCTACAAATTCTGTTTGACCACCATTTCCTATAGAATTTTTCATTATATAACTATATATCGGTATTATTGCATACTCTACTCTTAATTCATGATAATATCTGAAAAAACCTATATATTCAAATAATCCTAGTTTATTTAATTTAAAAAATCTCCCTGTTCCTTTCTTTTTATATCCGAAATCTTTCATAGGCTTATTAAAAATTTCTTTAAAATATTTCTTATATAGTTCATTATATTCTTTTGTTGATAATTCTTCCATTTCTTCTTCCTTTCTATTTCCATATTGTTATATCTGATTTTTTTATTGTTCCATTAGATTTTTCAATTATTTTCTGGATTATTTTTTGTTCTTGTGAATAAGTGATTCCTTGTCCTCTTGCATTTGAAGCCGGATTCATATTTGCTTTGAACATTGCACTCGCAAGCACTGGGTTGACACTGATTACTCCTGTGTTCTTGATGTCCTTTATCCCTGCATTGTTCCCTTCAATCTCGACAACGTTGTCAAAAGGTCCGCTTACCTGGCTGTTCAGGTTCGGACTTCCATTAACCTGCAAATTTCCGCTAAAGCTTCCGGTTAATTTTGATAGCGAAGCGTTTCCAGCGACCTGCACCGCTCCATTAACTGAGCCTGTCCCCTTTCTTAATTCCTATTGAATTTGAAGAGATCAGCTCCCTGCCAGTCGCCCCGCCATTTTCCAGTTCCTCTCCATTTGCGTCCTCAAACGGGCTTCTTATGATATTTGGAGCATTAATTATTCAGAATGTATGAAAAATGTGAGGAAAATAACCGCTGTCTTTTACAACAACGATTATTTAAAAATTTAGTTTTATTTTTTATTTAACTTTATTTTTTAATAATTTCTCCATTTTCCAGGCCAATAGTGATTTATACTCCATTGCCTCAATATGTTTTTCTACACTTTCTTCTCCTTCTTTTAATTTTTCTTCTAATTCATTTACTTCTTTTAATATAACATTATAAAAGTCATAGGCTTTTTCTTCATCTGGAAGTTTATTGTATTCTTCTCTTACTTTATCTATATTCTCCTGTATTTTTGAATATTTTTTAAACTTTGCAAAAGTAGTAGCTCTAAATAAATATTTGTAAATTTCAGTCCAAAAATACTTTCCATCATTTTCTACTACTTCTTCAAAAAAAACATCTAAATCTTCATATTTTTTAAACCAAGGGATTATTTTGTTTTTTATTTCTTCTAAAATACTTTTCATCCCTTTTTCCATCTTTTCTTCTCCGTCCAAATCTACAAATTCTGTTTGACCACCATTTCCTATAGAATTTTTCATTATATAACTATATATCGGTATTATTGCATACTCTACTCTTAATTCATGATAATATCTGAAAAAACCTATATATTCAAATAATCCTAGTTTATTTAATTTAAAAAATCTCCCTGTTCCTTTCTTTTTATATCCGAAATCTTTCATAGGCTTATTAAAAATTTCTTTAAAATATTTCTTATATAGTTCATTATATTCTTTTGTTGATAATTCTTCCATTTCTTCTTCCTTTCTATTTCCATATTGTTATATCTGATTTTTTTATTGTTCCATTAGATTTTTCAATTATTTTCTGGATTATTTCTTTTTCTTGTATAGAAGTAATCCCCTGACCCCTAGCATCAATTACAATATTTTGTCTTGTTCCAATAGATGATTTTTTTCTTTTTTCATATTGTTCTACTATAGTTTTAGCCATATTAATTTGTTATGCCGTATTTATTTATAAATTCATCTGGAGTTTCATTAAATTTTACATTTCCAAATTTTTCCTTTATTTCTTCCTCAGAAACATTGAATTGAATATCAGTATTGTCTTTTTTTATATAAAAATACCCTGAACATCTTTTTTTCTTTAAATTTTTTTATTCTTTCAACATTATTTATCATTTTCATAACCAGTATTATTTTTATACCCTGATATTATTCTTTGATTGAAGATTGTTGAACAGATTTATTAATTCTAAAAATTAAATACATAACCACAAAAATAACAACTGTAACATTTATCACAAATAAATTAACAACACTAATTTTTCTTAATAATAAGCTGGAAATAAATAACGTTCCGAATGAAAAAATCCTTGAAAAAAATGATTTCATTGAAGTTATTGCACTTATTTTTCTTTTGACAGGATTTTATTAAAGTGAAATTCAAAATAATAGTTAATTATGAAAAAAAATGTGCATAATATTAGGTATATTCCTGTAAATATAAGGTTATTTTTTAAAATTATTATATTTATTGTCAATAAAAATATTAAAATTAGGAGTAAATATAACTTTTTTGCAGTTATCATTAAAATATTCGTATTATATGCGATAATCACAATTATTTGAAACAGTACATACATAACAAAAAAATTCTTTTCGCCAATTCCTTTGTCTAAAAAAAGTTTTTGCCACAACTGAAAATGGCTCTGGATAAAAATTTGTACAATTCCAAAAAATATAAAATAATACTTCATTACTCTTTTTTCTTTCAACTCAGAAATGCACTCGGCTATATGCCTTTTAAAAATTTTAAAGTTTATATTTTCATTTGCTTTTTTATTCTCATCAGAAAAAAATAAGGCTGTTAGAAGCATATTGAAAAATATTAAAACAATGGAAATAAAGTAAATATTTACACCTATCTTAAAATAAAGCAAAAATCCTATTCCTGAACCTAAAATAGAAGAAAAAGTCGAAATTTGCTTTTGATATTTTAAAAATTTTTGCAATCCAGTTTCATTATTTTTCAAACTATTTATTAAAACTACATCAATTGTTCCAGTTTCCAGTGCATTTGCTACCCCATACATTACATATGCCACCGATAACCAAAATAGACTTTTGGAAAAAATAATCAGAGAAAACGTTATGACCAGTGTAACTAATGATAAAATATAAACTTTTTTCCTTGAATATAAATCCGACATTACTCCGCTTGGAATCTCAAAAATAATCATTGAAAGGTTAAAAAAAGACTGCATTAGCACAATCTACGACATTAACAAGCCTTTTTTCAGAAAAAGTACAGTCAAAATAGAATGGGGCATTGTGGAAGCTAAAAATAGTAAAAAGGTGCTAATATAGTAAACTTTGGTATTCTTATCTATAAGATTCATTATTTTTACCACCTTTCCAATCCTTTTTATCTTTTAATAATTTTTTCCGATTTCCTGTATTTCTGATTTTTACTGTTAGGTTTGTCAGGAATTGTTCTTTCAATCAATTTTGCCTCTAAGGCAGGATTTAAATAATTTTTTCTGAAAGTAGGTTTATGCACTAAATTTAATTTTTCCATAATTTCTACTGCTGATAAAACATTATCTCCAAGGACACTAAGTAATTTTTCGACTGGTTTTTTATCCTGGTCGCTATCTTGTACGGTTACTTGGTCGTTATCTTGGTCGGTTATTCTTTCAGAAGTTTTAATTTCTTTTAAACTATCGTTTATAATTTTAAGCATGAACTCTACAAATATTGTACTCTCACCTTCTTTATCAGCTATTGCAAGAGTATCATAATATTCTTTCTGTTCTTTTTTTATCAATTCCTCTATCGGAAGCCAAAAAAATATTTTTTTCCATTTTCCAAGCAGTAAAGTATGCCACATTCTTCCAATACGACCATTTTCATCTGAAAATGGATGAATAAATTCAAATTCATAATGAAAAACAGCACTTTTAATCAATGGGTGTACAGAAGAAGTCTTGTACCATGAAATTAAACTGCTTATATGCTTAGGTACTAAATCTGCTGGCGGAGCAATATGTACAACTTTTCTTCCAGCAAAAATACCAACTCCTTGAGAACGAAATTTACCATTTTCCTTAACCAGCCCATTCATCATCAATCTGTGAGCATTCAATAAATCCTTTACTGAAAATGGATTTAACTTAGTTAATAATTCATACGCTTCATAAGCATTCTTTACTTCTTTTATTTCATTAGGATTTCCTAAAACTCTTTTTCCATCCAATATAGCTGTAACTTGTTCCAGCGAGAGAGAATTATGTTCAATAGCAAGCGAAGAATGAATTGTTTTTATTCTGTTTTCTCTCCTTAAATGCGGATTTGAAATTTTTTCCTGAAAAATAGACATTCTCCCTATTTCTTCACTTATTTCACCTATTAATACTGTCATTTTTTCAGTTATTTGAAAAGGTGGCTTATAATTATTCAATTTTAAATACCTCCTATTTCCTAAATAGTTTCCTTAAACATTATAATAAACACCGCAACTAGTAGAATACAGCAAGCAAGCAACGCTCCTATACCGTATATTTTTACTAAAACTACACAAAGCATTGCCCCAATAAAGAAAAATCCATCTAATCCCAAATATATCCAGAAATTTTGTAAATACGACTTGTTTTCTGTGTTTATATATTTAAATAAGTTCTCCATTCCACTTCGTAAATTCCCAGTGCACATTGTTGTCGCTCCTGCCAGTCCCCTAATTTTTCTAAATCCTTGATATTGAATTGCGGCAATAAACGACATAATCATATTTACAACAATATTCCAATTTCCGCTTGGAATGAATGAAATAAAAAACATTATTATAACTTGGTAAAATATAACAATTTGCTGCCATCTAAAAATTCTATGTTTTTCAAATTTCACTCTAATAAATTCAGTAAATAATATTCCAAATGTGAAAACAAGAATAGGCATAAAATAATTAAAGGCTTTTCCAAAATCTCCCCTTTGTAAATTTATAGCAAGATAAACAACATTTCCTGTCTGTGCATTAGCAAGCACCTTTCCACGCGTAACAAAAGTATATGCGTCCATAAATCCCCCAACCATGCATAGCATCATTCCTAGCCTAAACGTCTCTGGCGGATACTCCTCTCCATTAAAAAAAATCTTTTTAATTCTTTTACCCATAAAAAAAACTTCACTCCTTTTTTATTTTTTGAACTTTACATTTTTTATTCAATGATTTATTAGGAAAGTTAATTTTCTAAAACATCAAATTTATAGCCAACTCCCCAAATTGTCTTAATATTCCATTTCTCATGCTTATAATTGTCAAGTTTTGCACGAAGCCTTTTTATATGCGTATCGACAGTACGGCTTTCTCCAAAATAATCAAATCCCCATATTAAGTCCAATAAATTTTCTCTTGTAAAAACTTTATTCTGATTTGTTGCAAGAGTCCATAAAATCTCAATCTCTTTCTTAGTAAACGAAATTATTTCATCATTTATCTTTACCGTAAAATTATTCAAATCAATCTCAAGATTATCAAATGTGAAAATTTTTGCACTTTCATCATTTTTAGGTGTTATTCTACGTAAAATTGCATTTATTCTTGCAATTATTTCTCCTGGCGAGAAAGGCTTTACTATATAATCATCTGCTCCTATTTCCAGTCCCATTATTTTCTCATAATCTTCTCCACGTGCTGTAATCATTATAATTGGAACATTTGAAAAAGTACGAACTTCTCTGCATACATCAAAACCATCCTTTTTCGGCATCATTACATCCAAAAGTACTATATCAAACTCATTTTCTTCAATTTCCTTTAACGCCGCTTCCCCATCAAATACAGTACTTACAGTAAAATTATTTTTTTTACAGTATTCTGACAGTATCGAAACAATTTGTTTGTTATCATCTGCGATTAGCACCTTATACATATTACCCTCTTTTCTTCCTGCAATTATATATCATAGCAAAACTAGTTTAAAATAATTCTAAAAGTTATGCTATTTAGATTAAGTCAAAAAAATTATTTAATTTATTACTTTAATTTTAAAAATTTAAATAGATAATAAAATTTTATCATAAATCTTTTAAAATACAAATATTAATTTTTAAATTTTCATCCTCCACAAAAATCAAAATTTCATTATAAAAATCAATTTTAAATTTATTCATTTTGATCTAAAAAATAAATTCAAATAAATATTGATAATAACTCACATTTTTTGATATAATATGAGAAGATAAATTTTTAATTGCTAAAACTGTATGTGATGAAAGGACAAATTAAGAATGATTAGTGTTTTAAAAGGAATGAAAGATAGATATTCTGACGATGTAAAAAAATATGACTTAATTGTTGATACAGCAAAAAGTGTATTTGAAAAATATGGATTTGAACGAATTATAACGCCTATTCTGGAAGAAACTGAGCTTTTTAGACGTGGTGTTGGAGATGAAACAGATGTTGTTTCAAAGGAAATGTACGAATTTACAGACAAAGGCAATCGAAACGTTACAATGCGTCCAGAAGGTACTGCTGGAGTTGTACGTGCCTATTTGGAAGCAGGTTTTCACAAGTCTTCCCCAATTGTAAAATGGTTCTACAACGGTCCAATGTATCGTTACGAAGCCCCTCAAAAAGGAAGATTTAGGGAATTTCATCAAATGGGTATCGAAATGTTTGGAGTCCGTTCTGCTTACCTTGATGCAGAAATTATACGAATGGGATGTGAATTTCTTGAAAAACTTGGAATTACTGGACTGACTGTGGAAATAAACAGTCTTGGGAATATTGATTCAAGAAAAAAATACATTGATGATTTAAAAGCATTTATGGAAAAAAGACTAGATAAACTTAGTGACGACTCAAAACGAAGATATAAAACTAATCCTTTAAGAGCATTGGATTCAAAGGATAAAGGTGACCAAGAACAATTTATCAATGCTCCAAAATTATATGATTATCTTGACGAAGAAAGTAAAAATTATTTTGAAGATACAAAGAAATATCTTGAATTAATGAATATTAATTATGTAGTAAATGACAAGTTGGTACGTGGACTTGACTATTACTCAGATACAGTCTTTGAAATAAAATCTGACAAATTAGGTTCGCAGGCAACTGTGCTAGCTGGGGGACGTTACGACAGACTACTTGAAATACTTGGAAATGCAAAAGTGCCAGGAATAGGTTTTGCCGCTGGAATGGAAAGAATTGCAATGCTTATGGATGAAAATTTGATTGCAAAAGAAGAAAATAAGACTTACGTTATTTATTTTGATGAAACAAAAGAATATTTTGTAAAAATAGTAGAAGAACTACGAAAAAATGGAATAAAAGTCAACTTTGACTACAATCCAAAAAGTTTTGGAGCCCAAATGAAAAAAGCAAATAAAGAAAATTCAGAATTTGTAATAATTTTAGGTGAAGATGAACAAAATGAAAATGTAGTTACAATGAAAAAATTTAGTACAGGGGAGCAAGAAAAATATAAATTGGAAGAAATTATTAAACTTTTAAAATAAAAAGAAAAATTGAAAGGAAAAATAAAAATGTACAGAAATTATAAATTAAATGAATTAAGAATAGAAAACATCGGAGAAGAAGTTGTTTTATCTGGATGGGTTTCAAAAGTTAGGGATTTGGGTCATTTCACATTCATTGATTTGCGAGATAGATATGGAATTACTCAAATTTTAGTAAATGAAGAAGTTTCAGGAAAAGAGCTTTTTGAGGAAGCTAGAAAATTAAAAAATGAGTGGGTTATAAAAGTTACTGGAAAAGTAGCTGAAAGAAGCAGCAAAAATAAAAATATTCCTACTGGAGATATTGAAGTTGAAGCAAAAAACATTAAGATTTTGAGCCGTTCTAAACAATTACCGTTTGAAATTGATGAAACAGGAAATCTTAATGAAAATATGCGTCTAACTTACAGATATCTCGATATAAGACGTCCAAAAATGTTAAATAACATTATAAAAAGAAATGATATGCTATTTTCGATTAGAAAATTTATGAATGAAAATGGATTTTTAGATATTGACACTCCCATTCTAGCGAAAGCCACTCCCGAAGGAGCGAGAGATTTTATAGTTCCAAGCCGAATAAACAAAGGCGACTTTTACGCCTTGCCACAATCTCCACAGTTATTTAAGCAAATACTTATGGTATCAGGTGTTGATAAATATTATCAGCTTGCGAAATGTTTTCGAGATGAGGATTTAAGAGCCGACAGACAACCTGAATTTACACAATTGGACTTGGAAATGTCGTTTATTCAGCAAGAAGATATTTTAAATGTGACAGAAGCACTTGCAAAACAAGTATTTAAAGATGTTACAGGCATTGAAATTACTGAAAACTTTGAAAGAATGAGCTATGATGATGCAATGAATTTTTATGGTTCGGATAAGCCTGATTTAAGATTTGACATGAAATTAATTGATTTATCCAAAGAAACACAAAATTCTGGATTCGGAGTATTTGAAAATGCAATAAAAGATGGTGGAAATGTAAAAGCTATCGTTGCTCCAAATGCTGAAAAATTTTCAAGAAAATACATCAAAGATTTAGAAGACTTTGTAAAAACATATTTCAAAGCAAAAGGATTAGCTTATATCAAAATTAATGAAGATGGTGAAATTAATTCTCCGATTGCCAAATTTTTTACCGAAGAAAAACTGCCTGAAATTACTCAAAAATTAGGAATTAAAAATAACGAAATCGCTTTAATTTTAGCTGATAAATATAAAATTGTCCACGATGGACTGGGAGCATTAAGACTAAAACTTGGAGAAGAGCTGGAATTAATCGATAAGGATTCTTTCAAATTCCTATGGGTAATTGACTTCCCAATGTTTGAATGGAGCGAAGAAGAAAATAGATACAAAGCTCAACATCATCCGTTTACTTCAATAAAGCAAGAAGACAGAAAATATCTTGATTCAAATGAGCTTGATAAGATTAAAACAGATTCCTATGATATGGTTTTAAACGGATATGAAATCGGTGGAGGAAGTATCAGAATTCACGAAGAAGAACTACAAGAAAAAGTATTTGAAAAATTAGGTCTTAGTAAAGAAGAGCAGCAAGATAAATTTGGATTCTTTCTGGAAGTACTAAAATACGGTGTACCACCACACGGAGGTCTTGCCTTTGGAATCGACAGATGGCTTATGGCAATGCTAAAAGAAAATTCTATAAAAGAAGTAATCCCATTCCCTAAAACAAATAAAGGACAGGATTTAATGACTGGAGCTCCTGCTGAAATAGAAGAAAATGTACTTGCAGATGATTTAAGACTAAAATTATTAGAAATAAAAAAAGAAGATTAATAATCTGAAAGGAAAAGTAATAAAATGATTATAGTGTACGGAACGAAAAATAAAATAAAGAATCTTGGTGTAGTAGGAAAATATGAATGTTCTCGATGTAACAATATATCAGATTTACAATTTATGAGTTCACAGCAATGGTTTACATTATTTTGGATACCGATATTTCCAATAAGCAAAAAGCAAGAATTCATGCAATGTCCTATTTGCCATCAAAACTATCAAGTCCCTAAATAATAAAAAATAAAGATCTATCTTTTTAAAAAAGCCGAATTCAAATTCGGCTAATTTTTTTACGCAATATATTTATAACAAACGAATACTTTATACAAAATAAACTAAAATATACTCAAACCTATTTTAAATTAAACTGCTAAAATTATATAAATTTAAGGTTTGAGTAAAATAGTCATAGCTTTTAAGTTTGGTTTTAAATAAGTTTTACTATATATCTTTCATAACAGTTAAATTCTATTAAATTTCTTAAAATTTTCAAGAAAAATATTTTCTTAATTTTATTTAATTAAGGTTTAAAAAAATCAGATCTAACCATGAATACGGAAATATTTTAATTGTAACACACGGAACAGTCTTAGAACTATTTTTT
>NZ_JBGORW010000015.1 GCF_041538065.1 Leptotrichia hongkongensis
AGTGGACAACACAAGATTCGGAGTGACAGTAAATGGAGGATATGACACTAAAGGTAAGAACGTAAGAGCAGGAATAGGATTCAGAGCTATTTACTAGAACGAAGATAAAATGTAGAATAAAAAAGAGAGGACAGTAGAACTTAGGTTTTACTGTTCTTTTTTTCTCATAGATTGTATAATATACTCGAACCTATTTAAAATTGAACTGATAGAAATTATATAATTTAGGGTTTAAGTAAAATAGTCATAATTTTTGAGTTCTATTTCAAACTAGTTTTACTATAAATAATACTGAATTCCATTTAAGAAATGAAATTATTAGAAACTTTTTTAATAGTGATTGTAAACCTAATACTTTCAAATAATTAAAATATAAGTTTTAGGATTTATGGCAATAAGCAATCCTGTAAAAATAAAAAAAATATAGTAATATAAAAAAACAGCAAAAAACAATTTAATTAAATATTTATAGATTAGCTATTAAACACCCTTATTATAAAATTCTCTTTTATTTTTAAGTGATTAGTACAATATAAAAAAAATCATTAAATATATGAAGTGCAAAAATTAAGTTTTGAAATGAATGAAGATTTTGATAGAGGAAGAATAATTTATTATAAAAAAAGGATATGCTGATTGATATCCTTTTAACTTATATTCAAATATATTTTTAGAAAATTAAATAAAATAGAAATTTGAAAAATAATCATAAATGTTAAGTTTATTTTATAATTGATTATAAAATCTCAAGTTCCGTAGTATTTTTAACACCAATAGTAACAGTTGCTTTTGTAAAAGATACTTCATATAATACCAGAAGATTTTCTGCTTCATCAATATTCTTTTTTACTTCTGGCAATTTTTCTATGAATTTATTTTTTAAGTCTTGAACAGATTTTTGACTTTTTCTTATAATTCCTTTTGCTTTAACACGTTTTATTCCATCTTTGGGAATTGTTGTAAAGGCTACTTTATTATTTTCTTCAAATTCTATTGTTTTTTGGCTGTTCTTAAATGATAAAAAATATAAAATTTTCTCCTCAGGATTATAATAAAATCTTACAATTCTTACATTAGGCTGATTGCTGGAATCTGAAGAAGCTATTGCCATATCAGTAGTTTTTTCCATAATTTCTAAAAAGTTATTTGTTATATCCATAATTTCCTCCTTAAATTTATATTTTGAATTATACTTCAAAATAGTATCAAAATATGGTACTATTAAAATAAAAAATTAGGAGAAAAATGAAAAAATCAGAGCGAATTAATGATATGATGATATATCTTAATAATAAAGAGACTTTTAATTTAAAAGATATTATGGAAAAATATAGTATTTCAAAAAATACAGCTTTAAGAGACATAAGATCTCTTGAGGAAATCGGGATGCCAATTTATTCTTTCAGTGGGAGAAATGGAAGATATAAAATTTTAAAAAATAAACTGCTCTCTCCTGTCTTGTTCAATGTAAATGAAATATATGCATTATACTTCACTATGCTTACGTTAAAAGGATACAAAACAACACCTTTTCATTTAGATATTGAAAAATTGAAAGAAAAATTTAAAAACTGTCTTCCACAAAGGCAAGTGGAGGAAATTAACAAAATGGAGACAATATTAAATTTTGAAGTTTCAAAGCATCAAAATGAAAGTCCATTTTTAAAGAAAATTCTTGAAAATTCAATAGAAGAAAAAGTTTGTAAAATTTTGTATAAAGAAGAAAAGAAAGACAAATATTATTTTGTTCAGTTTTTCAAAATATCATCTGTTTACGGCCAGTGGATTGCTTCAGGATATGATTTTGAAGATAGGGAAATTAAAAATTTTCAATGTGATAAAATTATTCATTTAGCAGAGGATGATAAATTTGAATCAATTTCTTTTGAAAAGTTTGTTAATTTAAATTCAGATATGTATAAAATTCATGATTGCAATATGATAAATTTTGAGCTTGAAGTATAGTTTTAAGTGAAGTATCATAGTTTTGTAATTATATGTAGTAAAACAGCTTTAAAATTAAACTCAAAAGTTATAATTATTTTACTCAAACCTTAAATTTATATAATTTTAGTAGTTTAATTTAAAATAGATTTGAGCATATGTCATAAAAATTTTAGAATATATTTAGATTAATTGTATAAAAAAATTTCATCAGTTGAGAAAAGAGATGAAATATGTTATTATTAAAGAACAAAAAATGTAAGAAATGGGGGAAATTATGGAACAGACAGTATTTTCCGTAAGTGATATAAATAGGGAAGTTAAAATGTTTTTGGAGGGGACAAATACTTTTAAGAACATTTTTATTGAAGGGGAACTTTCTAATATTACATATTATCGTTCAGGACATCTGTATTTTACGTTAAAAGATGCAAGTGCAAGTGTGAAATGTGCTATTTTTCGTTATAAGTATAGAGGAGTACCTGAAGACTTGAAGGAAGGGGATTTGGTAAAAATCCGTGGGAGTGTTACGCTTTATGAGGCGAATGGAAGTTATCAGATTGTAGCGGATTTTCTTGAAAAAAGTAATTCTCTAGGGCTGCTTTATGAGAAAATGGAAATGCTTAAAAAGTTGTACTTTGAAAAGGGATATTTTTCTGACGAAATAAAAAAACATTTACCCAAATTACCTATAAATATTGGTGTTGTAACAGCTGATACAGGAGCAGCAATTAGAGATATTATAAATACAACGCATAAAAGGTTTCCAAATGTGAATATTTACCTTTATCCAGCAAAAGTTCAGGGAGAAGGGGCAGCATGGGAAGTTTCAGCAGGGATTGAGTTTTTTAATAGAATGAATGAAGAGAAACAGCTTGAAATAGATACACTTATTGTTGGACGTGGTGGAGGAAGTATTGAGGATTTGTGGGCATTTAATGAGGAAGCTGTGATAGAAGCCATTTATAAGTCTGAGATTCCTGTAATTTCAGCGGTAGGACATGAAATTGATAATCTTCTTTCAGATCTAGTCGCTGATAAACGGGCGGCTACACCAACTCAGGCAGCAGAAATCTTAATTCCTGAAAAAGAAAAATTGACAGACGAACTGGAAAGTAAAAAGAATCTTTTGAGTAAATTACTTTTAAATAAAGTTGCAATGATGAAAAAAGAGCTGGAATACAGAAAAAATAACTATTATATAAAGAATTTTGCAAATATTCTGGATAACAAGAAATTTGAATTAATGGAAAAAGAACAGAAATTATCAAGAGAACTTAGAAGAATTGTACAAAAATCAAGAGAACAGCTGGATTATCGAAAACAGAGATTTGATAGAATTAATTTACAAAAAATAATTTTAAGTGAAAAAGAAAATTTAAAGAAAAAATCAGCCGAACTTAACCAAATAATACTGGAATTTTTTGAAAATCGAAAAAAGGAACTCAAATATAAAAAGGCACAGCTTTCAAAATATTCAGTAAGTGATATTTTGAAACAAGGTTATACAATAACTCGAAAAAATGGGAAGATTGTTAAAAGAGGAATTGAGCTTAGCAAGGAAGATAAACTGGAGATAGAGTTTTCAGATGTTAAGAAGAAAGTGGTTGTTAAGTAATTGAGAAATATTGGATATTTTAGAAAGTGGGGTATGAATAATGTCTAAAAGAGATAATTATTTATCATGGGATGAATATTTCATGGGAATTGCGTTTTTGTCTGGGATGAGAAGCAAAGATCCGTCTACACAGGTGGGAGCGTGTATTATTGATGAAGATAAGAAAATAATAGGAATTGGATATAATGGCTTTCCAATGGGAAGTTCTGATGATAGTATGCCTTGGGATAAAGAAGGAGAATTTTTGGATACGAAATATCCTTATGTTGTGCATGCTGAACTGAACGCTATTCTTAATAGTATAAAATCATTGAAGAACTGTACTATTTATGTGACGCATTTTCCATGCAATGAATGTGCAAAAGCAATCGTACAGTCAGGAATAAAAAAGGTAATATATTTTTCCGATAAACACAAGTCGCTTGATTCTACAAAGGCTTCAAAAAGGATTTTTGAAAATGCACGAGTAGAAACGATACATCTTGAAATTGAGAAAGAATCTATAAATATTCAGTTTAAAGATTAAATACAATTTATGGAGGATTTGGAAAAAGAAAAAAGCGAACATGGTATCAGGCAAGAAAAATGAAAATGCCAGATATTATAGCAATCTTTGTAACAGCAATATTCGTAATTATTTCAATTGTACTTATAAAAATAAATGGTGGAAGATTCTATAATCCTTTTGTGAATTAGGAAAATTTGACTGTGAAATAAGATTTGAATTTTTAATGAGAGGAATGATGGGAAAATGGTTAATATCGGAAATGACTGGGATGAAATTTTTAAAAAAGAAAAAGAATTTGAAAAAAATTACTATTTGGATTTGAGAAAATTTTTAGTGAAAGAATATAAGACAAAAACAATTTATCCTGATAAAAATGAGATTTTTTCTGCATTTAAGCTAACTAGTTATAAGGACTGCAAAGTTGTAATTCTGGGACAGGATCCGTATCATGGCGAAAATCAGGCACATGGACTGGCAT
The DNA here is from genome assembly GCF_041538065.1 of Leptotrichia hongkongensis. NCBI lineage: Bacteria > Fusobacteriati > Fusobacteriota > Fusobacteriia > Fusobacteriales > Leptotrichiaceae > Leptotrichia > Leptotrichia hongkongensis. Next base: position 4,549 of record NZ_JBGORW010000015.1, read on the forward strand.
TTTCTGTAAAGCAGGGAGTTGCCTTGCCACCTTCCCTAAAAAATATTTATAAAGAAATTGAAAATGAATTTGGCTATAAAATGAGTAAAAATGGATTTCTTGAAAAATGGGCAAAACAGGGAGTCCTGCTTTTAAATACTGCACTTACTGTAGTCGCTGGAAATGCCAACTCACATTCAAAAATAGGCTGGGAAATTTTTACAGATAACGTGATAAAATATTTGAATGAACGTGAAGAGCCAATAATTTTCATACTTTGGGGAAATAACGCCAAAAGCAAGAAAGCTTTTATTGATACAAATAGACACTATATTCTGGAAAGTGTTCATCCAAGCCCATTATCTGCGAGCCGTGGATTTTTTGGCTGTGGACACTTTAAGAAAGCTAATGATATTTTGAAAGAGCTGGGAAAAAAGGAAATTGACTGGCAAATATAAAAAATAAAAACTATAAAATTTGAGTAACATTGCTATGTGAGTCAAGTTCTCTTATATTAAAAATAGAAAGTTAGTGTATCAACAAGATTCTACAGAATTTTTTAAAATGATTATTTAAATTTTATGAAAAGGAGGAGTTTTTGTGAATTTTAGAAAATCAACTTTTGATGATGTAGACAGAATTTTAGAAATCATCGAAAAAGCAAAAATTGAACTAAGGCAACTTGGTTTAGATCAATGGCAAAATGGATATCCAAATAGAGAAGTTATTGAAAATGATGTGAAAAATGGGATTAGTTATGTTTTAGAAGAAATTTCTGAAAAAAATGACAAATCCGAAAATCAGATTTCTAAAAAAATTGTTGGAACTATTGTATTGTCGCCTAAAAAAGAAGAACCATATTCTAAAATCGAAGGAAAATGGATAACAACCGATGATTATATCGTAATCCACAGGCTGGCAGTTGATTCTGAAATAAAGAATAAAGGAATCGCAACAAAGATATTAGAATTTTCAGAAAAAGAATGTATAAAAAACAAAATACTCAGTATAAAAACAGATACACATGAAAACAATGAGCCAATGAAAAAGTTCCTTGAAAAAAATGGATTCAGTTATTGTGGTGTGATTTATTTAGATAAAGAGCCTGATGTTGGGGAAAAGAGAATTGCCTATGAGAAAATAATAAAAATACCACATAAATTATTTTAAATATTTCTTTTTAAACTTTCAAATAAAACATTTTTTATATTTTGATTAATTTTAACGTAAGGGCATCAGATGCCATGCCCTTACAACCCCGCTTTACACAAAACTTTCTTATAAAAGAAAAATAGAACTCGCTTTTGAATATAGGTTATTTTAATATAAATAATGAAATACAATTTAAAATTTACTTCAAAAGCTCAAACAGCTATTTTTCTTTTAACGAAATTTTGCTTATTTTTATATTTTTTGATATATTCAATCTATGATTTTTAATAAATTGACGGAGCTTTTATTTGTTCAACTACGACTGTTTGACGACTGGAAGGAGGAGTTTCGGAGTTGGACAAATAAAAGTCGTAGTCTAGCCATAGGTTGTAGGATTTGCGGCAATGAGCAATCCTACGAAAAAATAATAAAAATAGTAAAACTGTTATTAAATAAACTAACATTTAAAATATAGACTATGCTGAGGATAAGAAGTTTTAATTCCTTGCTAAACAGTATGAAATGGAGTGTTTTTTTGAAATGAAAATATATTAAAAGAGATAAAAAAACAAATATTAATAAAAACAACTTATAACATAAGAATTATAAAAAATCATTAATTTGGATAATAAAAAATAAAAATTAAATATTTTAAGATTAGAATAGTATCAAAAGTTTAGATTGTAAAATAGTAAAAAAAGAAATGGAGTGTGAGATTGTTATGAGATTTGAAACAAAAACAATACATGGAATAAGAAATGGAAAAAAGAAAGAACTTTGGGGAACAAATGTTAATTTTGCTTCAACTTTTCCTGTTGCGGAATTTGGAGTAACGCAGGAATTTGAATATTCAAGAGTTTCGGCTCCTACGAGAAATGAGCTTGAAGAAATACTTGCTGCATTGGAAAATGGGAAATATGGGTATGCCTTTTCATCGGGAATGGCGACTACAACGTCTGTATTTACAATGTTTAAAGCTGGAGATCATATTATTTTAGGTCAGGATATTTATGGTGGGACTTATAGAATTGTTCATGATATTTATTCAAAATTTGGATTGGAATACACTTTTGTCGATACAACTGATTTGGATAATATTAGAAATGCTATTAAAGAAAATACAAAGGCTATTTTTATTGAAACTCCGTCAAATCCATTGCTTGATGTTACAGATATGAGAGGAGTTGTAGAAATTGCAAAAGAACATAATTTGATAACAATTGCAGATAATACTTTTATGACGCCGTATTTGCAAAAACCGCTTGATTTTGGGATTGATATTGTAATTCATAGTGCGACTAAATTTTTATCTGGGCATCATGATTTGCTGGCTGGAGTTGCGATTACAAATGATGAGGGGCTTGCGGAAAAAATTAAATTTTCACAAGTTGCGGCTGGAGCTTTAATTTCTCCATTTGACAGCTGGCTTTTGATGAGAAGTCTTAAAACATTGAAACTTAGAGTGGAAGCGGCACAAACGAATGCGGAAAAACTAATAGAATTTTTTCAAAGCCATGACGCAGTTGATAAAATTTACTATCCGACTTTGGATACAAATAAAGGCAAAAAAATTCATGAAAGTCAGGCAACAGGCGGAGGTTCAGTATTCTCATTTACTTTAAAGGACGATTCAAAGGTAAAAACATTTTTTGAAAGTTTGAATGTGGCACTATTTGCAGCGAGTCTTGGTGGGGCAGAAACTTTAGTAACTCATCCAAGTACAATTACGCACGCCGAAATGCCTGATGAAGAAAAAGAGGCTAGAGGATTTACAAATTCATTGATAAGAATAGCTGTTGGATTTGAGAATATTGATGACTTGATTGAAGATTTTAAACAGGCGTTGGAAAAATAAAGAATAAAGGAAAAACAGATGGCAACAAAAAGAAGAAAAAGAACTGGAAGAAGTTCAAAAGCTGGAAATGAAAAATTGATTGCTGCAATAATTACTGTGTTATTAGCAATATTTGGATTTGCATACAATGGAGTGAATTCAGGATTTGGTAAAAAAAGATCAAAAACAAGTAATTCTAAAAAAAATACAGCTTCAAGAAGTACAAATACTAATTATTCAAATAGTGCAGCTGTGCAGAATCCAACTATTCTGAAAGGTTATCAAGCTATAAAAGTAAGTGATGGAGATACCATGAACATTCAGAAAGTGGAAAATGGGAAATTTACTGGAGAAGTTATAAAAATCAGGATGTTTGGAATTGATGCTCCTGAAAAGGCGCAGGATTATGGGAGCGAGAGTAAGCAGGCATTAGAAAAGATGGTAAATGGAAAGACACTTGAAATTGAGGAGAAAAATAGGGATAGATATGGCAGAACAGTGGCTGTAGTATATGCTGACGGGAAAAATATAAATGAGGAAATGGTAAAAAATGGAAATGCCTGGTGGTATCAGGAATACGACAAAAATGATACTAGAATGCAGATTTATCAGGAAAATGCCAAAAAGAATAAACTTGGCCTGTTTGGAAAAAGAGGATATATAGAGCCATGGAATTACAGAAGAGAGAAAAAGGCGGCGGCAACAAGTAGAACTAAAAACAGGTAATGAATTTAAGCAATTGTATTGAATGAATAAAAAGAACTAGAATAAAGAAAAGGTGATGAAATGTTTATAGATGAAAGTGTAATTACAGTAATTTCTGGAAATGGGGGAGATGGAGCAGCTACGTTCAGACGTGAAAAATTTGTTCAGTTTGGAGGGCCTGACGGTGGAGATGGCGGAAAAGGTGGAGATATCGTCTTTATCGCTGATCCAAATATTAACACGCTTGTAGATTTTAAGAGCAGTAAAAAATTTAAGGCACAAGACGGAACAAAAGGGGCTGCTGCACGTTCTACTGGAAAATCAGGTGAAGACTTGATTATAAAAGTTCCAGTTGGAACAATGATTAGAGATTTTGAAACAAATAAACTGCTGCTTGACTTGGACAATCCAAATGAAAAAGTAATATTTCTAAAAGGTGGAGATGGCGGACGTGGAAATATCCATTTCAAGTCATCAGTAAAAAAAGCTCCAAGAATAGCAGAAAGTGGTCGTGAAGGTGTAGAATTAAAAATAAAGCTGGAATTAAAATTGCTGGCCGATGTGGCTCTTGTGGGTTATCCAAGCGTAGGAAAATCAAGTTTTATTAATAAAGTATCAGCTGCCAAATCAAAAGTTGCAAGTTACCATTTTACAACATTAAAGCCTAAATTGGGAGTTGTAAGAATGGGAGATGAGGAAAGTTTTGTTGTGGCGGATGTGCCAGGTCTTATTGAAGGTGCTCATGAAGGAGTGGGGCTTGGAGATAGATTTTTAAAGCATATTGAAAGATGTAAATTGATTATTCACATTGTGGATATTTCAGGATTGGATGGACGTGATCCTAAGGAAGATTTTGTAAAAATAAATCATGAATTAAAAAATTATAGTGAAAAATTGGCAAATAAACCTCAAATTGTTGTGGCTAATAAGATTGACATGCTTTATGAAGATGAAAAGTATGATGAATTTGAAAAATTTGTTAAAGAAAAAGGTATAAAATATGTTTACCCAGTCTCTGTAATTGCAAATGAGGGACTAAAGCCGGTTTTATCAAAGGCATGGGAATTAATTCAGGAAATACCTAGGGAAGAACTGGAAGAAGTTCATTCTGTTGAAGAGCTGATTCAGGAAAATAATAAAAAAGATGACTGGATTGTTAAGAAAACAGCTGACAATGTATTTGAAGTGGATGGACGTATTGTGGATGATGTGCTTAAAAAGTATGTGTTTATTGGAGAAGAAGGAATAATAAATTTCCTTCAGAAGATGAGAAGTCTTGGAATGGAAACAGAGCTTGAAAAAGCTGGGGTTGAAGAAGGAGATATTATAATTATTGCTGGATATGAATTTGAATATATAGTTTAGTAATAAATTTTTTAAAAAGATTTTCAGTAAAGATGTGGTTTACTTATAATGGGAGGTAAAGAAGATAGCAGTAAGGAAAAAAGGAATTGTAATCGCAGGTGCAACTGGAGTAGGAAAAACAGACTTGTCAATAAAGCTTGCTAAAAAGATAGATTCAGTAATTATATCAGCAGATGCTTCTCAGATTTATAAGGAGCTGGATATAGGAACGGCTAAGATAACAAGTGATGAAATGCAGGGAATACAACATTATATGATTGATATTATAAATCCTGATGAAGATTATTCTGTGGGAGATTTTGAAAAAACTGTAAATAATATTTTGAATGAAAATGGTGAAAAAAATGAGAAAAATATTATTATTACAGGCGGAACAGGGCTTTATATAAAATCAATTACAGATGGATTTGCAAAACTGCCATCAAAAAATGCAAAAATCAGAGCTGATTTGGAAAGCAAAAGTATTGAGGAATTACAGAAAATTCTCAAAGAAATGGACGAAAAATCGTATAATGAAATTGATTTGTCTAATAAATTGAGATTGGTTAGAGCAATTGAAGTTTGTATTTTGACCGGCGGGAAATTTAGTGAGCTACGTATACAAAATATAAGAAATAATAATTATGAGTTCTTAAAGATATTTCTTACTAGAAATAGAGAAGAGCTTTATGAACGGATTAATAAAAGAGTTGAAATTATGATTGCAAAAGGACTTGTAGAAGAAGCAAAAAAAGTATATAATAAATATACAGAAAGTCTTTATAAAATATCTTCAATTGGATATAAGGAACTATTTAAATATTTTGAAGGGAAAATTACGCTGGATGAAGCGATTGATGAAATAAAAATGGAAAGCAGAAGATATGCAAAAAGACAGATGACATGGTTCAAAAAAGAAAAAAACTATATTACTTATAATTTATCAGAAATGTCTGAAATGCAAGTGCTAGACGATATTCTGAAAAAATGGGAAAAATTTTAGAAAGGAGATTACAGGAAAATCCTGTAAAAAAACATGAAAATATTAGAATATTTGGTACCAGAAAGAATAAAAGTAAATTTAGAAGGTAAAACAAAGGAAGAAATTATTAAGGAAATGGCACAATTGTTTGTGAAAAGTGAAGTTCTTAATTCAGAAGACTTGGAAGAATTTGTAAAGGAAATAAATGAAAGAGAAAAATTGACACCAACTGGAATGCAAGACGGAATAGCTATTCCACATGCAAGAACACCACTTGTAAAAGAACTTTCTCTTGCTTTAGGAATTTCTCGTGAAGGAGTAGATTTTGAAAGTATGGATGGAGAACCTTCAAAATTAATTTTTATGATTGCAGCTCCAGAAGAAACAAAAAAAGAACATTTAGATTTATTGGCTGAGATTTCAAAATTATCTTATGAAGAAGAATTAGTAGAAGAATTAAAAAATGCTTTAACAATAGAAGAAATTACAAATAAATTAAAATAGAGTTAACAAAATCATAAAAAAAAGAAATTTCCGTATTGAATTTAAAGGAATTTTTATATAAAAAAAACAAATTTTGTATTTTATTTGAAAAATTAATTGTATTTTTTTATATAATTTGGTATAATAAGGATAAGTGATGATAGGTAAGTGATTTAATAGTGATTTTATATTCAATTATTGTTATGAAATTAAAAAATTAGGAGGAAGATCGAATGAAAAAGACAATATTCTTTTTGGTTGGAATAATGATGGTTTCGTCAATAGGTTTCTCTGCTGAAAAAAAGAGCTTAGAAAGTAGCTTAAGTTCAATTGAAAACCAATTCAATGAATTAATCAAAAAAGAAGAAGCACAAAAAGAAAGATATAGACAGCAAAAAGCACAATTGGAAGCTGAAGTAGAAGATTTGAAATCTAAACAAACAAGTAGAGAAAAATTATTAGAAAAATTAAAAGTAGATTCAGAAGTAAGATGGCATAGAGACAAATATAAAAAAATATTAAATAATGCCGAAACTCTCTACAAAAACATTGACAAAAGCATAGCAGAAAAAGAGAAAAAAATTGCAGAATTGGATACATTATTGTCGATAATGAATTAATGGAAAGGAATGGTAATTAAAAGATGAAAGCAAAAAAATTATTATTTTGTGGGATAGTAGCAGCATTATCTGTTCCAATGATGGCGGCTTCTCCACAGGAAGTGTTGAGACAAGCTAGAGAAGATTACTATAAAAGTATAAAAGCACCTAAAGAACGAAAAATAAAAACAGAAAAAATAGTAACAATTGATGAAGACGGTGTTGTAGAAGAAGAGAAAGTTAAACCTAAATCACCAATTGAAAAGCTTGAATACAATGCTGCTAAGGCAGCAACAAGAGTAGACTTCTATGAAAGAGTAGTAAGAAGTGTACAAAGAGAAGAACAAGAATTAGCAGAATTTGACAGCGCTCTTGGAAGAGTTAGTGTTAAAAATAGTGTCAAAAAAACTAGAAAAACAGCTAAATAAAACAAGCTAATTTAGTTATTTTAAATAAAACAATATTTTAAATAATATGTTAGAAAGGAAAATCAATGAAAAAAATATTAGGATTAGTAGCTGTAATGGTGTTAGCAATGAGTCAAGTATCATTTTCAGCTCCAACAAATACTGATGCCGCGGTACAAAGATTAGTTAAAGTAGCTAAACAAAGACAGGCACAACAAGCTAAAGAAGCAGCAAAAGGTGTTGTAGAAGAAGAAGAAGAAGTTATAGTAGTTCCAGTTGAAGAAACTGTAGAAACACCTGGTATGAGCGAAGAAGCACGTCAAAAAGTAGAAAATGCTAGATTACAAGCAAAAGAAAGAGCAGAAAAAGCAAGAGAAGCGGCTAGACAAAGAAAAACAAAAACAAGAGATTTAAGAACTCAAAGAAGAAATATGTCTGAAAGTAAAATGATGGACGCAGAAATTCAAAGAATTAGAAAAAGAGTAGATCAAATTAACGGTAACATTGAAAAATTTCATAAAACAAACGAAATGCTAGATCAAATGGAACAAAGATTAGACGCTATTCAAGATAAAATGAAATAAGAATAAATTAAAAAATTTAAAAAATAAATTTGGATGAATTAGAAAGGAAATAAAAAATATGAAAAAAGTAGCATTATTATTAGTAGGATTAGGAGCTTTGTCTTGTACAAACGCAAAATTAGTAGATTATAATACAACTAGATTAAATCATATTGAAGATTACTTAGATGAAAACAGACCAAATCCAGGTAGCCAAAAATATAAATCATTAGAAAGAGAGGCTGAAAAATGGGTAGACGAACAACAACAACAATAATTGCATTAGGGTTGTTAGTTGCTTCACCATTGATGGCAAGAAGGCTGACAACTACTCAAATGAGAGAAAATACAATTAGAATTAACGCTCTTGAGTTAGAAGAGCCAGCTCCAGTTCCAGAACCAGCTCCAGAACCACCAAAAAATGAAACAATTGTGTTTGATTCTGGAAGATTGAACTTCGACTTTGATAAATCCGTAGTTAAACCACAATACTATGAATTGTTAAGAAATCTTAAAGATTATCTTGAACAACAAGATATGAGAGTTACAATTATAGGACATACAGATTCTAAAGGATCAGATGCTTATAATATGGCTTTAGGTATGAGAAGGGCAGTAGCTGTTAGAGATAAATTGTTAGAATTTGGATTAAATCCTGCAAGAATCTTAGGTGTAGAATCAAGAGGAGAATCTGAACCAATCGCTCCAAATGATACTGCTGAAGGAAGATTTGAAAACAGAAGAATCGAATTCAAAACTACAAAATAGTAATAACCAGTATTAATAAAAATATTTTTATAAATTGTCTAGTTATTTCAATATTGGAATAATTAGGCAATTTTTTTGAAAAGTTTTAGAATTATAGTGAAATAAATTTAATTTTAGTGTATAATATAGGAAATATTTTTTATATAAAGGAGTCTGATAGAAAATGTACTAAACTTATGTGAATTTCTATTATTTAATAGAATGAAAAATATATAAATTATAAAATTAATTTTAGTATAATTTTAAAATATATTTGAATCTTAGATATCTAAATAAAAAAGTAAATGTAATTACAGAAAGAGGTGAAAAAATTATGTGGTTTACAAAATCACAAAATGAAGTTTTAAAGGAATTAAATGTAAATCCTAAGGTTGGGTTGACAAAAGATGAAGTAAATGCAAGGCTTGAAAAATATGGACAGAATAAATTAAAAGGAAAGGCCAAAAAGACATTGATGCAATTATTTATTGCACAGCTTCAGGATATGCTGATTTATGTATTAATTGCAGCGGCTGTGATAAATCTGATAGTGGATATTAAACACGGCTGGACAGATGCTTTGATTATAATGGCAGTGGTACTTATAAATGCAATAGTTGGAGTGGTACAGGAATCTAAGGCTGAAAAGGCGCTTGAAGCACTTCAGCAAATGACAACTCCTAAGAGCTTGGTTCGAAGAAATGGAGAAGTTATAGAGGTTAACTCAGAAGATTTAGTTCCAGGAGATATTTTGATAATAGATGCTGGTAGATTTATTCCAGCAGATGTAAGGCTTATAGAGAGTGCCAATTTACAAATTGAAGAGTCGGCACTTACGGGAGAATCAGTACCAAGTGAAAAAAATGCTGATTTTATTACCAAAGATGAAAAAATTCCTGTTGGAGATAAGGAAAATATGGCATTTATGTCAACTATGGCTACTTATGGACGTGGAGAAGGTGTAGTAGTTGCAACAGGAATGGAAACAGAAATTGGTAAAATTGCAAAAATACTTGATGAAGATGAAAATACATTAACTCCTCTTCAGATAAAGCTAGATGAACTTGGTAAAACTCTTGGTTATATTGCAATGGGAATTTGTGCTGTAATATTTATTGTTGGAATTATTCAAAAACGTCCTATCCTAGAAATGTTTATGACGTCAATAAGTTTGGCAGTTGCGGCTATCCCTGAAGGGCTTGTTGCAATTGTTGCAATCGTGCTTGCGATGGGTGTAAATAAAATGTCAAAGAAAAATGCGATTGTAAGAAAATTGCCTGCAGTGGAAACATTGGGAGCAGTAAATATAATTTGTTCAGATAAAACGGGAACATTGACTCAAAATAAAATGACAGTTGTAAAAACTTACACATTTGATAATTTGAGGGATATACCTTCAGAAGGTAGAGATTTTGTGGCAAATAAGGATGAAACTGAATTAATTCGTTCGTTTGTCCTTTGTTCAGATGCTTCTATTGACAGTGGACAGGATATTGGAGATCCAACAGAAGTGGCACTGGTTGTACTGGGAGATAGATTTAATCTTGAGAAAAATACTTTAAATGCAGAGTACAAAAGAGTAAGTGAAAATCCATTTGATTCAGATAGAAAATTAATGTCAACATTAAACGAAGAAGGAGATGGCAAGTATAGAGTTCATACAAAAGGTGCTATTGACAATATTCTAGTAAGAGCAGATAAAATTCTAGTGGATGGAAAAATTGTTGCATTGACTGAGGAAATGAAAGAAAAAATATTAAAAGTTGCAACAGAAATGTCGGATGATGCACTTCGTGTGCTGGGAGTAGCTTTTAAAGATGTGGATACTGTAATTGCTCCAGAAGAAATGGAAAAAGAGCTGGTTGTAGTTGGAATTGTTGGAATGATTGATCCGCCAAGAACGGAAGTTAAAGATTCGATAACAGAAGCAAAAAATGCTGGAATTACTCCGATTATGATTACAGGAGATCATAAAAATACTGCGGTTGCCATTGCAAAAGAATTAGGAATTGCTACAGATATAAGTCAAAGTTTGACTGGTGCTGAAATTGATGAGCTTTCAGATAAGGAATTTTCTGAAAATATTAGCAAATATAGAGTTTTTGCAAGAGTATCGCCTGAACATAAGGTAAAAATCGTAAGAGCGTTTAAGGAAAAAGGTAATATTGTTTCAATGACAGGAGATGGAGTAAATGATGCTCCGTCACTTAAATTTGCTGATATTGGTGTCGCTATGGGAATTACAGGAACTGATGTTTCAAAAGGCGCAAGTGATATGATTTTGACTGATGACAACTTTACTACGATTGTTCATGCGATTGAAGAAGGAAGAAACATTTATAATAATATCAAAAAAACTATCATATTCTTGCTTTCATGTAATTTGGGAGAAATAATTTGTATTTTCTTATCAACATTGTTGAATTGGGACTTGCCATTAGTTGCAACACAGTTATTATGGGTAAATCTAGTTACTGATACATTACCTGCATTAGCACTTGGAATTGATCCAGGGGATAAAGATGTAATGAAACGTTCTCCAAGAAATCCTAAGGAAAGTTTCTTTTCGGAAGGTGCAGGAATGCGTGCAGTAATTGGTGGAACATTAATCGGATTTTTAACATTGGCAGCATTTTATATTGGAATTAATGAAACTGGAATGATTGGAAATCTTGGACAGTTGGAAACAATGGCAAAAGCTGGAAATGAAGCTGCAAAACACGCATTGACACAAGGTAGAACAATGGCATTTATCGTGCTTACAGTATCACAGCTATTTTATTCATTAACAATGAGAAATAGCCAAAAAACAATATTTGAAATTGGAATTTTCAAGAATAAATATTTAATTTATTCAATTATAATTGGAATTGCATTACAAATAGGATTGACTTCATTTGCACCAATTGCACAAGTATTTAAAGTAACAAAAATTTCATTTGAAAATTGGGATATTGTCTTGCTGTTTGCACTAATACCATTCGCAGTTAACGAAGTAATAAAGCTAATTTCAAGAAAGAAAAGTAAGTAAAAAATTATAAAAAGTTAAGTTTTAATTTCGAGAAACCTTGACAAATGCTGAAAATGTGGTAAGATATAGTAAATGATTTAGTTTATAAATTTAAATTTGGAGGAGATACAATGTCAAAAAAAGAATTTGTAGATGCTTATGCAAAAGCAACAGGAGAAACTAAAAAAAGAGCAGAAGAATTAGTTAACGCTTTTTTAGGAACAACAGAAGAATTTTTAGTAAAAGGTGAAACTATCCAATTTGTAGGTTGGGGAACTTTTGAAGTTAAAAAAAGAGCTGCTAGAGAAGGAAGAAATCCATCAACTGGTAAACCAATCAAAATAAAAGCTAAAAAAGTTGTAAAATTCAAAGTTGGAAAAAAATTAGCTGATAAAGTTGCTGGCGCTAAATAATAACGAATTTTATTTTTTATAAATTAAAGCTATCTTGAAGATTATTTATTTTTTCAAGATAGTTTTTTATTTTATTTTTAATTATTTAGATAAATATTTATCATGATTTTAAGTTTTAACGATAAAAAAATGTTTTTCATAATTTTTTTTAGTTTTTCTTTGTTTTAAAGCAAAGGGGAACAGTCGCCATCCCCTTTGCAATCCCGGCTTGTCTAAGAATTTTTTGAAAATAAAAATTAAACTCGCTTTGCTCAAACAGAAATTTTTATTTCCAAAAAATCACGACATTTTTAGTTTAATTAAAACAATTGATTTAACTAAAACAAAAAATAAAATCAAGAAAAAATATTTATTAATTAAATAAAATAAAAATTAAAGAAGATTTTATTTAATTTAAAAATCAAAAAATAAATCAAAAAAATTGTTATAAAGGAAATAATAATATTGCTTTAAAGAGAAAAAAATGTTATTATTTCATAGTAGGAAAAAATATTATCTAAAATTAGATAAGAGGATAATATTTTGTTAACTCAAAACTTTAAGAATATATTTGAAAATTATTTTGAATGTTTTGGGTAAATTTGTAGGATAGTAGGAAAGAGAGGAAAAATTAATGAAAAAATTATTGATTTTGATGAGTACTTTGACACTTATGATTTTGAGTTGTGGTAATTCTGGAAGTGGAAGTAAAAGTAGTGATGGAGCTAGTACGGGCTCTAAGAAGTATAGAATTGGAATTACACAGATTGCGTCACATCCAGCACTTGACAGTGCAAGAGAAGGATTTAAGGATGCTTTTAAAGAGGCAGGGATTGAGGCTGATTTTGATGAGAAAAATGCCAATGGAGAAACAGCTAATGCAAATTTGATTGCTAATAACTTTGTTAGTTCAAAAGAAGATTTGATTTTTGCGATTGCGACAAATGCGGCTCAGCCAGCTTCACAGGCAACGAATGAAATACCAGTTGTATTTTCAGCAATTACAGATCCACAGGCTGCTGGGATTTTAAAGGATAATGTGACTGGCGTAAGTGATAGAATGGATGTAAAACAGCAATTAGAACTACTTAAAAAATTAAGTCCTAATATAAAAACAGTTGGAGTAATTTATAATTCATCAGAGCAAAATTCAAAAATTCAAGTAGAAGATTTGAAAAAAGCAGCAAAAGAATTAGGAATCAATGTGATTGAAAAAAGTATTGTTCAGGCAAATGAAATACCACAAGCAGCAGATAGCCTAGTAAGAGAAGCAGATGCGATTTATTTGCCAACAGACAATCTTGTAGCATCAGTAGTAAGCTTGATTACAGAAAAAGCAACTACTGCTAAAAAAATAGTATTTGGTGCTGAAGCAGCTCATGTAAAAGGTGGCGCTTTGATTACACAAGGTGTTAGTTATTACGAAATAGGGAAAGAAGCTGGTAAAATGGCAATTGATATTTTGAAAAATGGCAAAAAGCCAAATGAAATTAAATTTAAGACTATGCCTCTTAATGAAATTGTAGTAAATGCAAAAACACTTGCAGCACTTGGAATTTCATTACCTGAAGATGTAAAATCCAAAGCTAAGATGGTTCAATAAAATTTATAAAAAATAAATATGTTTAAGAAAGAAAGGAAAAAGAATGAAAAAAATATTGTTAATAATGATAAGTATGTTAATGCTGGCATGTGGAAACAGCAACGATACAGTGAGTGGAAATAAAGATTCACAATCATCTGGAAATAAACAAAGCTATAAAATTGGAATAACTCAATTTATGGAACATCCGTCACTTAACTTGACAAAGAAAGGATTTGAAGATGCGTTCAAGGAAGCTGGAATAAATGCTGATTTTGATGAAAAGAATGCAAATGGGGAAGTAACAAATGCTAATCTTATTGCCACAAATTATAAAGCAGATAAAAAAGATTTAGTATTTGGTATTGCAACACCGTCTGCACAAGCATTGGTAAACAATATTTCAGACATACCAGTTCTATTTTCAGCGGTAACTGATCCTGCAAGTGCAAAACTTTTGAATCCAAATGTAACAGGAACAAGTGATAAAGTAGAAAATATTGCAGGACAGCTAGATTTACTTTTAAAAATAAAACCTGATGTAAAAAAAGTTGGGGTTTTGTATAATCCATCGGAGCAAAATTCAGTTGTGCAAGTTCAAGAAATTCAAAAAATTGCTAAGGAAAAAAATATAGAAATTGTGCTTCAAGGGATAAGTAACTTTGGTGAATTAGCACAAGCTACTAAAAATTTATTGGGAGCAACTGACGCATTGTACTTACCAACAGATAATCTTGTTGTGTCAGGGGCAAACCTTATTACTTCGGAAGCAATTTCGGCTAAAAAGCCTGTAATTGCAAGCGAAAACTCTTCTGTAGAGCTAGGAGCATTGTTCACAATGGGATTAGATTATTATGCATTAGGAAAACGTACTGGAGAAATGGCAATTGAAATTCTTAAAGGAAAACCTGTTTCTCAAATTCCTTTTGAAACTTCAAAACAAATGAAACTGTATGTAAATCAGAAGACAGCACAGGCATTGGGACTGGATATAAAAAATCCATTGTTTAATGGAGCTGAATTTGTAGGAAAATAAATAATAAATTAAATGGAGAGAACAGAAAAGAAAGAGAGAAAAAAGTTAAATGAATGAATTATTAGTATTTTTACAAAGTCTTCCAGAGGCTTTTAAAACTGGATTTATATATTCGATAATGGTTATGGGAGTGTATTTGACTTATAAAATACTGGATTTTCCAGATATGTCGGTGGATGGAACATTTCCACTTGGAGGATTTGTATTTGCAGCATTTGCAATGTCTAAAAATGGTTTTTTTGGAATAACAAGTCCGATTATGGGACTGATTCTTGCGGTTATATGTGGAATGATTGCAGGATATGTGACAGGAGCCTTGCACGTTTATTTAAAAATTAACGGATTGCTTTCAGGAATTTTAGTAATGACGGGACTTTATAGTATAAACTCCAGAATTGTTGGAATGCCTAATGTATTTATATCGCCGGAAAGAAGTATTTATGAAATAATTTCTTATGAAAAAAACTTTATACCTTTTTCAATTATATTTGTAATTTTACTTGTATTGAAAGGGTTTTATGACTATAAAATTAAAGAAAATAAATATATGGTTAGAAGTCTTGCTGTTTACATTGCTTTTGTAATTGGACTGATAATTTATGTAGCAAATACAAAAGATGTAAAACTTATGCTTACAATACTTATCGCATTTATTATAAAAATGGTTATTGATTATATCTTGACATCAAAATTTGGATTTGCATTAAGAGCATTGGGGAATAATGAGCAGCTTGTAGTAAGTCTTGGGGTAAATGAAAAAAGGCTAAAAATATTTGGATTAATGCTGGCAAATGGAGTCGTGGCATTAGCAGGTGCATTATTTGCACAAAATATTAAAGTTGCAGACTTACAGTCTGGAGTAGGAACAATTGTTATTGGACTTGCGGCAATTATTTTAGGACTTGGGGTATTGAAAAAATCACAAGTAATAAACGAAATTTCCATTGTTACAATCGGATCTTTAATGTACTATTTCATAATAAATCTAGCATTGATGTCAAACAGCTGGACAAGAAATATGTATGAAGGGCTTCATTTTAATGATAATGTTATAAAGATACTGGAAGTTAAGCCAACAGATGTAAAAGTTATAACAGCGATAATACTTACAGTAATCCTATGGAATGAATTAATTCAAAAAACTAAAAAAGGTAAGAAAAAAGTAAAATTGATTGAGAAGGGAGAGGCAAATTAATGATAGAATTAAAAAATTTATATAAAACTTTCTTCTCTGAATTGGGAACAGAAAAACAAGTATTTAAAGGCTTGAATTTTACAATAAATGATGGTGATTTTATAACAATTATTGGAAGTAATGGTGCTGGAAAGTCTACACTTTTGAATGTATTAAATGGACAAATCATACCAGATGGAGGGAATGTTGTTTTAAACGGAAATGATATAACAAATGTAGAACAGCATAAAAGAGCAAAATGGATTTCACAAGTTTACCAAAATCCAACAATGGGAACAGCTCCATCAATGACAGTGCTAGAAAATTTGTCAATGGCTAAAAATAAAGGAAAACGTTTTAACTTCACTTTTGGGTTAGATGTAAAAAATATCGAATTTTATAAAAAGCAATTGGCAACTCTTGGACTTGGACTGGAAAATCAGCTGTTTACACAGGTAGGGCTTCTATCTGGTGGACAAAGGCAATGTTTATCACTAATAATGGCAACTCTAAACCGTCCAGATATATTACTGCTGGATGAGCATACAGCGGCACTTGATCCTCAGACTTCAGAAATAATTTTGGAAAAAACAAAGGAAATTATTGAAAAAAATAATATAACAAGTCTTATGATAACGCATAATATGCAAGATGCCATAACTTATGGAAATAGACTTATTATGCTTCATGCGGGAGAAATAATTTTTGATATAAAAGGTAAAGAAAAGAAAAGGTTGACAGTGGAAAAACTGTTAGAAATGTTTAAAACAAAAGATGCAAAATTGTCTGATAAAGATATATTTTAGAATCACAAAATTAAAGCATAATCTAAAAAATTTGATAATGGAAATTCAAAGATTTAAGATTATGTTTTTTTATTATTTTTATAATAGTTTTGTTCAAAAAATAAAAAATGTTTATAATAATTCATAAAACAGTCGAAAAACACTTATGATTTAAATAATTCAATAAAAAAATATTTGTATATCCTTAAATTTATTTTTTGTAAAAAATTTGGAGATAATACTATAAATACTTATTATTAAAAAAATATTTAGTTAAATTACATTATTATAGATATAGTTATAAGTTAATATTTTATTGAAAAAATAGATTAATTTAGAAATTTTAAACATAGAACTGTTTTGAATATTTTTTTAAAAACTATATATGAAGAATATTATAGTAAAACTAGTTTAAAACAGAACTCAAAAATTATGACTATTTTACTCAAAATCTAAATTATATAATTTCTAGCAGTTCAATTTTAAATGGGTTCGAGTATATATTTAAAAATATTAAAAACAGATGTAGGAATGAATCTACTTTTATATTTAAAGTATAGAAATGAGAGAAAACAGGTTTATTTTTAATTTAAGAATTTTTGAAAAATGGAGTTTAGAAACATAAGGACAGAAATAAAAGGGAATTTAAAAAGATAAAAGATAAGAATTATGTGAATAGACTAAAATGTTAGAATTGTAAAAATACTTTAAAAATTAATATATAATTTGAAACTGTAGTTGAGATTAATTAAAATAATTGAAATTGAGAAGTTTTTTATTTATTAAATAGGAATAATATTTTTATTTTAATTGACTTGAAATTCAAATTAAAGGTTCTGATATTCTTTTAAAATTAAACAAAAACAATATTTTTTCATAAATTTATTTAAATTATAATTAATAAAAATTTATGTAAAATATTATTTTTCAAATACTATTGACATTTTTTTTTAAATTTGATATATTAATAGAGTGATAAAATTTCTAAGAGATTTTACTCATTTCCTTTGTACGAAGATATATTTTCGTGATATATCTTCATTTCTTAATATATAGAGGTTTAGTTAAAATAACATAACTTTTCTGAATCAAATTCTTAATTTTTTAGTTTTAACTAAGTATTATAAAAATCATAGTGTTAAAAAAATATAAATATTTAAAATAATCAATTAACTTATAGTATAAAATTATTAAAGTTTTGAATCACTAAAATCACTAAAAATCACACTTTAAAAAAATACTTTTTGATATATTTAAAATTTATATTTTTTTAAATAAACTTTGAAATTATAATACTAGTTTAAGCAAAAATAAAAAAATATTATTTCAGAGGAATAATTAAAGAAAAGTATCACAAAAAAAAATCTAAAAGGAGAACATGTTATGACAAATAATCTTAGAAAAATTTCGCAAGATTTACGTACATTTGCGAAAAGAACAAAAGATTTTAAATATACTGATTCTGCGTTAATAGTATTCTTAATGACAGGTATGATTTTTACTGCGATTAATATATTTGGGGCAAGTGAAGAATCAGGTATTAAAAATCAGGTTAATCAAATAAATTCTTCAATAAATCAAATACGTACAGATTTTAAAAAAGCTAGAAAAGAAAATAATAAATTAGTAAAAGATACAACATTAGAATTAATACAATTAACAGAACAAGGAGACCATGTAGTTAAATCGCCTTGGAGCAGCTGGCAATATGGTATAAATTATTTCAATAATAATTGGAATGGTACTTACAAAGGTAGAGGAGACAAAAAAGAAAAATATCCATATGAAGGAATACTTGAAAGAAGTACAGATCCTTATGAGAGATCTATATCACCTCAAAGTAAAAATTATTCATTACTTAGCACAAGCAGCAATCCTCGTTCAGCTTCATCAAACAATAGACAAGGATTGTCAGGTTACGGTATAGCAAGTTTTAGAAAAGTAAATGAACCAATTGTAGCGTTTGAAGTAAGTGCGGGAATTAACCCAAGAGTATTTACAGCTCCAACAGTTACTCCACTTTCAGCTACACAGCCTAACTTGCCACAGGCTATAAACTTTAGGCCAGCAACTCCGAATATAGACGTTCCTACTGTAGCTCCTATTGTAATACCAACGATAACTCCTCCAACTACTGGAAATGGAGATAATTCTTGGATTTATACAAAAGAAGGTTCTTTGAAAAATGAAAAAAATACTGGATATAATCCACCATCAGGGTATGTTGGGGCAATAGCTCAACAAGACATGGATGGAGGAACATTAACAGTAACTGGACAAGGTAATAGATTTGACATTGACGCCTCTGGTATAAAATTTACTGGTAGATATAATGCTGATCATAATGCTTCTAATTCGGGTGCAGCTGTATTAGATTTTAATACAAGTGGTGGGGCAGGATATCTACTTAGTGATGGAGTCTATGCAGCAATGAAACTTGTTGGGGGACATGAAATTAAAATAAACTCAAATATTAAATATAATGGGACAGGAACTTCAGCATACAATAGATGGTTGTTCCATACAGATGGACATAATGATAATGGAGATTCTACTTGGCATTTAATGTCTGGTGGTAATATAAATATGAATGGAGATGATCTGGTCATGTATACTTCACAGTATCATGGTTCAGGAAATTATAACATAGGGTTCTTAAATGAAGGTACGATAACGACATCATCAACAGGGAATAGAAATTACATTTGGCTTCCATTATCTGCAGGTAACTGGGGTGGATTTAGAGCAATGATGTTCGAGAATAAAGGTACGATTTCATTAAACGGAACAGGGGATGTTTTGTCTGTTTTTGGAAGTGAAGGTCAAGCTACAGGAGGAATTTCATTTATTAATAGTACAGGAACATTAGAATTAAATGGGGAAAGTAATAAGGGTATAGTAGTTAAAAGTGGTTTGGAGTATCCAAGTGGTGAAATACTATTAAATACTCCAATGAAAGTAAAAGGAAATAATTCTGTGGGTGTAGCTTTTTTAGGATATATAGATTTAGATGGTGGAGCTAATTTCCACAAAAGTAATGCAAATAACGTTATCATAGATTTACCAGCAAGTTCAAGAGAATCAATATTAAATGTAGATTTATCAGATAATACAAAATCTACAGCTTTATATTTTGAAAATGGTGGAACAAATGCGTTTACAATCAACGACTTTA
Source organism: Leptotrichia hongkongensis (assembly GCF_041538065.1). NCBI lineage: Bacteria > Fusobacteriati > Fusobacteriota > Fusobacteriia > Fusobacteriales > Leptotrichiaceae > Leptotrichia > Leptotrichia hongkongensis. The sequence continues at coordinate 24,498 of NZ_JBGORW010000015.1, forward strand.
ACTTAACATCTACAAATGGTCAAAAGAATAATCTTGTATATGTAGCAAATGGTATTGTAAATCTTAATGGTACCACTAACGGACAAATGACAATTACAGGTGGAAAATCAAATATAGGAATATATACTGCTGCTTCTGGAGATCCGCTAACAAATAAAGGAAACATAACAATTTCAAATTCAGATAGTTCTATAGGAATTCTTGCTTCAGGTTCAGGAACAGTAACAAATACAGGAAAAATTTCTGCAACAGGAGCCTCAGTTAAAGCATTAGTAGCAGATAATTCAACAATTACAAGTAGTGGTAAAGTGGATGTAACTGGTACAGCTTTAAGTGATAGTGACGGTGCAGTTGGATTAGTTGCAACAAATGGAGGAAGTTTAACTCAAACTGGTGGTGGAGACATAACAGTTGATGGAAGTGCTTCAATTGGTGCATTAGGTCAAAAAGGAGGTACTGTTGATATTACTGGTGGTACTATAAAAGCTACAGGAGGTGCATTTAATACATATGCACAAGGTGGTACAGTAAAATTAAATGGTACAACAATTAATACAGAACAAAAATCATTGGCATTCTATGCAGATAATACAGGTGGAACAGGAAAAATTAATTTTACAGGTGCAACTACTGCAAATATAGCAGGCGGTACTGATGCTAATACAAGAGGTACTGCGTTCTATTATAAAGGTAGTGGATATTCTCCATTTACAGCATCTGATATAGGAACTTGGGCATCAAATACATTTGGTGGTACAATAAATAATTTAACACTTAATATGGCAAGCGGATCAAGATTGTTTATTGCTTCTGATGTATCTATGAACTTATCTGACACAGCTGGTAGTGGATTGACAAGTTCTTTAGGAGCAAACATAGTAGGAAATGACTATAAGACATTTATGCTATATCTAAGTAAATTAGCATTAAACCAATCAATTGATTTAGATAATGCAAATGACGCATACAATCAATTAGAAATTTCGAATTCATCAATTGATAACAATAACAGTAACACAATAACAGGAACTCAAGCAGGACAAACTGCAATTGCACAAGAAAACTTAACAACTAACAGAAATGCAGTTACATTAAACAATGATGGTTCAATCAACCTTAGCGGTGCAAACTCAACAGGTATGTATGCTAAATTTGGAGTTCTTAATAACAATGCAACAGGAACAATTACATTAGGAGATACATCAACAGGTCTATACGGAGTAGCAGACAGTATCCTAACAAATACAGGAACAATTACAATGGGAAGCAGTTCAACAGGTATGTACTCTGAAGGTTCAACAACTCAAGGTGTAACAAATGCAGGAACTATCACAAGTTCAGGAACAACTTCAGTAGGTGTGCTATTTAAACCAGATGCAACACTTGCGGCAGGGGCAGTTCTTGGAAATACTGGAAATATTACATTGGGAGATAACAGTGTAGGTCTATACGGAGATAGTACAGCTACAAATTATACTACATCTAACTCAGGAAATATAACAGTAGGTCAAAATGGTATTGGTATGTTTGGATATGCTTCTAAGGTATCAGGAGGAACAATTACAGTAGGAGATAAAGGTGTAGGTGTATATTCACAAGGTGGAAATGTAGACCTTACTGGAGGAACAATTGCTACAGGAGCTTCTGAAGCAGTAGGTGTGTATACAGTAGGAAATGGACAAACTGTAACAAACAGTGGAACAACATTTAACTTAGGAAATTCATCAGTTGCAATTGCAAATTCAGGTACTGGAAACACAATTAATTCAACAGTAGCAAATGTTGGATTAGGAGATAACAATATTTATGTTTATTCAAATGATGCTGCAGGAACAGTTACTAACTCTACTAACTTGTCAGCAACAGGTAGTGGAAACTATGGTATCTATTCAGCAGGAACTGTAACAAATTCTGGTAATATGGACTTTGGAAATGGTATCGGAAATGTAGGTGTCTATTCAATTGGTGGAGGCACAGCAACAAATACAGGTACAATCACAATTGGTGGTTCAAATGCAGCAACAAACGCATTTGGAATAGGTATGGCAGCAGGATACCAAAACAGTGACACTGGTAACGTTATAAATAACGGAACAATAAACGTAAATGGTGACTACAGTATCGGTATGTACGCAAGTGGAGCAGGAAGTACAGCAACAAATGGAGGAAATATAGTACTAAATGCAAATAATACAACAGGTATTTATGCTGATAACGGAGCGACTGTAACAAATACAGGTTCTATCTCAACAGCTTCAGGAAACTATTCAAATGTTGTTGGTGTGTACTTAGGAAAAGGATCAACACTTAATAATACAGGTTCTATTAATATAGATGGAGCAAACGGAGTTGGAGTATACTTAAAAGGAGGAACAATTGCTAACTACGGTAATATAACTGTAAATGGAAGCAGTAACCAAGCTGATACTGTGCAAGAATTCACTACACCTCCAACAGGTAAATCAGTAGGTGGAGCAGCAATAGACGCACCTGCAGGAGCTCAAACTGCGACAGTAACAATAAACGGAGTACAACAAACACCAGTTGTAGTAAATACATTTGCTACAAATCCAATTGATGTATCAGCATCAAGCATTGGTCTTTATGTAAATACATCAGGAAAAGACTTCACAAACTCAATTAATGGATTAGGAAACTTAACTCAAGAAGCTGATTTGATTATTGGTACAGAAGCAACAGAAATGACAAATAGCAAATCAATTTTAATAAACGATTCTAGAATCTTAGATCCATATAACAATGCAATTAGAACAAGTGGAGTTGCTAACTGGAATATTTATTCTGGAGGATTAAACTGGCTTGCAACACCAACATTGAACCCAAATGATGGAACAATGACAAGTATTTATATGGTTAAAATACCATATACAGCTTGGGCTGGAAAAGAAGAAACACCAATAAACAGTTCTGATACTTACAACTTCTTGGATGGATTGGAACAAAGATATGGTGTTGAAAATCTTGGAACAAGAGAAAGAGCATTATTCGGTAAATTAAACAGTATTGGAAAAAATGAAGCTGCATTATTCTATCAAGCAACAGATGAAATGATGGGACACCAATACGGAAATGTTCAACAAAGAATCAACTCTACTGGAAACTTACTGGATAAAGAGTTGAATCACCTTCAAAGAGACTGGAGAAATCCATCTAAACAAAGCAACAAGATTAAAGTATTTGGTATGAGA
>NZ_JBGORW010000016.1 GCF_041538065.1 Leptotrichia hongkongensis
ATGAAAGGTTTCTCCTTAATGTGGTTTGGTAGATTTACATTATATCAGAAACCTTTCTTTTTTTGTATATGCTTGTCACATATGTATTATCTCACAACAGGTAAATAATTATTTTTTAATTTTTTGAAAATTTATATTTTTTACTAAATCTCTTCTAAAAGCAGGAATAAATTTTTATTATAGAATTTCTGATATTTTAATCCTTTGAAAATATAGATTATTATTTCTCAATAAAAAAGTTTAGAATAAATTCGTTATTTAAAAAAGATTTAATATAAAATAAAAAAAGACTGAAATAACCAGCCTTAATTTAACAAATTAATTTAAAAAAGTTGTATTTTTTACTTTCCATTGTTCTAACTTAATATGTACCCAAAATCCATATATTTCTAAAGTTACTACTATTAGCAATAACCATTTTATCCAGTTTCCAAACAGACCTATTGCACTACCGTTAAACTTTAGTCTTCTTCCCTCAATAACAGTATGATTTATTTTCCAAGCATAAATCATGCACAATGCCCATGGATAACAAATCCCAAGCGTACAAGATGTTATAAGAGACCCTAAAATAATCCACCCAATGTAACTAAGTAATCCACCATCAAAATAACTTTTATTTTCCATAATTCCTCCTTAACATTTTAAATTATACTCAAACCTACTTAAAATTAAACTACTAAAAATTATATAGGTTTAGGGTTTAAGTAAAATAGTCATAGTCTTTTGAGTTTAGTTTTAAAGCAGTTTCACTATAATTATAACATAAAATATAAGTTTATAAAAATTTTATTTAAATACTACAACAGGAAAAGATATAGTGTTTTGTATATTACCTGTATATTGTGTGTATATTGTAGGCATACATTTCTATACTTTTCCATACTTTTTCCAAAATAAAAACCCCTGAAAACCAGTGTTTCCAAGGGTGTATAAAATAATACAATTATCTTTTTGAGAATTGTGGGCTTCTTCTTGCTTTCTTTTTCCCGTATTTTTTTCTTTCAACCATTCTTGAATCTCTTGTTAAGAATCCAGCTTCTTTTAAAGCTCCTCTTAATTCAGCATCAGCTACTAATAATGCTCTTGAAACACCATGTCTAATTGCTCCTGCTTGTCCTGTGTTTCCTCCACCATTTACGTTAACTTTTACTCCGTATTTGTTTAAAGTTTCTGTTAATTCTAATGGTTGTTCTACTATTTTAGCCAAGATTTCTCTTCCACCAAAATATTCTCTCATATCTTTTCCATTTATTGTTACTCCAGTTTCACCTGGTACTAATCTTACTCTTGCTACTGAAGTTTTTCTTCTTCCAGTTCCTAAATATTGAATTTTTTCTGCCACGAAAATTTACCTCCTATAACTCTATTCTTTCTGGTTTTTGTGCTGTATGTGTATGCTCAGATCCTGTGAATAATCTCAATCTGTTAATCATTTGGCTTCCTAATTTATTTTTAGGTAACATTCTTTCTACAGCTTTTCTGATTACTTCAGTAGGTTGTTTTTGTAACATTTCTTCTAAAGTTCTTACTCTCAATCCACCTGGATATCCACTATGTCTGTAATATTTCTTGTCTAATAATTTATTTCCTGTTACAGCGATTTTATCAGCATTTGTAATGATAACAAAATCTCCTCCATCAACGTGCGGTGTATAGCTTGGTTTGTGTTTACCCATTAATCTTACTGCGATTTCAGTAGCTAATTTTCCAAGCACTTTTCCTTCTGCATCTATCTCATACCAATTTCTTACAACTTCTTCTTTTTTTTGCATTACAGTGTATTTACTCACTTTGTTTCCTCCTGTTTTTATTCTCTATTTTATAGAATAACGGTCCTTTGTGGGAAAGGCTCATATTAGTTAATTATATATCATTTCCTCCCACTTGTCAAGAGAATTTCCTTGATATTTTTCCATTTGAAGAAATTTAAAAGATTTTATTAATAAAAAATGCTCTTTTTACTTTTAATCCTTATAAAAATCTGCTCATTTCTTCTTCTCAAGATTTTTAGTCATCTCTTTTTTTATTTGTTTTCTAAATTCATCTGACAGCAAAAATTCATATCCATGTTTCTTAATGAGTTTCATCTCTTTTTCTGTTATTTACTCTGGAGTTTTTGAACTGGCAATTTTATATGCTAACGAATCCTCCATGCGACATTTTTTAATAAGTTTCATTTCTTCTTTTGTTATGTCTTCCAGTTCTTTTGAACGAATAATTTTATCAGCCGTTATATTCTCAATCATACTATTACCAAAACAAGCAAATACATTTGTACTAATTCCTAAAGCCATTATAGATAACACTAATATTTTTTTCATATTTATCATTTCTTCCATTTATTTTTACTGAAAATATAATTCTTACATATTTTATCTATTTAATTTAAAGTAGTTTTCAAATCTAAAATATACTTTATAATACAATATTATTGTGCCATACATGTATTATAATGCTAATTTTTAAAGTAAAGTTTTTTTCCATATTTTTGGATAAACTTTAAATAATAAAATTGTAAACAAAATTGCAGCTGGTAACATTTTTTCAAATATATTTGAAATGTAATTTAGATTGATTATTTAAATTTTTGAGGTATCATTATTATAGAAAGGTGAATATTATGTTAAATTATAGGGAAACTGAAATATTGAATAATCTTATAAAAGGGGAAAAATATAATTTTAAATTAATATCTGAAAAATATGGTGTTTCAGACAGAGCAGCTAGATATTATATTAATAATATTGATAGTATTTTACAGTTGCTTGACTATAAGATTACTAAAAAATCTAAAAATAGTGTTTATCTTGACACTAATCAGGATTTTAAAAGTTTATTTGAGATTTTGGAAAAAATTCATAAATTATCTATAGAAGATAGGATAGATATTTTAAAGTTAATATTATTTTTTGACGAAAAAGGGCTTAATATTACAAAGATATGTAAAGAACTTGAAATTTCAAGAACAACAATAAAAAAAGATTTAAAATTGATATCAGAAGAATTTAAAATACAGGAAATTGAACTAATTTATAAAAATGTCGACGGGTACCATATTAATGGTAACTTTCAAAAAATTTTAATAAAAAAAATTGAACTTCTGGAAAAATTATTTGATTCCCTTAATAATCAAAATTTTTCAAAAGTAGTCAAAACAAAAGTCTTTCATTATTTTTTCAAATATATCAAACAAAAAAATATTGAAAATGCAAAAAAATTTATTGTAGAAATTGAAAAGGTCATGTTTTTAAATATAAATGAAGAGAGTTATAATAAAATATTTTCTTACGTCCTGCTGCTTTTAAATTTTGAAAAAGATTGTGAGAATAAAAAAGATTTTACTGCGAAAAAATTTTTAATTCATACAGAAGAATATAAAAAAATTGAAAAAATCTTACAAAAAATTCTTAACAAAAATGAAATAAAATCTGAAATGTTAATTGAAATAACTGATTTAATAATGGGAATAAATATAAACAGCTTAAAAAATAATTCGTTTGAAGACTGGATAAACGAGGAACTGATTATAAAAAAAATGATTTCCAAAGTAAGCAAAATTGTAAAAACTGACTTGACACGTGATGAAATACTTTATAATGGACTTTTATACCATATAAAGCCTGCTATGTATAGAATAAAAAATAATATTCAAATCACAAATTCGGTTTTTCAAGAACTGATTTTAGAAAAAGATCCTATTTTGGAAGTAGTAAATAGAGCTATAGAAGAAATTGAAGGCCTTTTTGAAGTAAAGTTTCCAGAAGATGAAATCGCTCTTATGGGCTTTCATATAAAAGCATCTATTGAAAGAAACACTTCTGAAAAAACTAAAAAGGTAATATTAATTTGTGGACTAGGTTATGGCAGTTCAAAAGTGCTTGAACAAAGCTTAAAGGAAAATTATGATTTGGATATTGTAGATGTTTTGCCATACTATCTGATTAAAACTTCAATGCCTAATTATAAAAATATTGATTTAATCTTATCTACTATTGACTTAGAAGAAACTTATGATATTCCTGTTATAAAAATAAACCCATTACTTAAAGAGCAAGATTTTATTCTTTTATCAAAATATGGAATAAGAAAAAATATAACAAAAATTTCTTTAAAGCAAATAATGGACATAATAAAAAATAATACAACCATAACAGATGAATACAAACTTATAAATGATTTGAAAAATAAACTTGAAAATAAAATTATTGATGACTTATCTGAAGCGGGAATTATTTTAAAGAAGATGCTTAATAAAAACAACGTTCAATTTGTAAACAAAGTTAGTGATTGGAAAGAAGCAATAACTAAAGCTGGAAATATACTTCAAAAAAACGGATTTATCAAGCAGAATTATGTAGAAGAAATGATAAAATTAATCGAAAAACATGGAGCTTATATTATTATTGAGGAAGGAATGGCAATTCCACATGCACCAATTTCAAAAAATGTATTGAAAACAGGAATTTCATTATTAATTGTAAAAGAAAAAGTTCTATTTCCAAACGGAAAAGGTGCAAATATATTTTTGAGTTTTGCAACTATCAACAAAACGGAGCATCTAGGAATTTTAAACGACTTGTTTGAGTTAATTACAAAATATAATTTTATTGAAAAAATCTCAAAAATAACTGAATATGAAGAATTAGAAGAATTTTTCAGAAAGGAACTCATATGTTAGAAAAAATACTTGATGGTAACATTCAAATAATAGATTCTGTAATCGACTGGAAAGAAAGTATCAAAATCGCAGGAAAACCTCTATTAGAAAAAAATATAATAATGGAAAATTATATCAACGCTATGATAGAAAGTATTGAGAAACTAGGTTTTTATGTTATTTTAAGAGATAATTTGGCAATGCCGCATGCAAGACCTGAAGAAGGAGCAATAGGCACTGGAGTAAGTCTTTTGAAACTTAATAATCCAGTATATTATGGCGATTCCAAAATTCAGCTGGTATTTGTGCTGGCAACTAAGGATGCAAATAGTCATTTGGAAACCCTTATGCAATTAATGGAATTGTTTCAAGACGATGAAAGCATTGAAAAACTTATAAATTCAAAAGATTATAACGAGATATTAGAAGTTATAAAAAAATATTGATTTAAAAATAAAAATAATTTATAAAAAAAATAGGAGGAGATTATTATGAAAATTATGGCAGTTTGTGGATCAGGATTAGGAAGCAGTTTTATGGTGGAAATGAACATAAAAAAGGTTCTAAAAAAAATTGGTGTAGAAGCTGAAGTTGAACATTCTGACTTGGCATCAGCACTTCCAGGAGCAGCAGATGTATTTGTAATGGGAAAGGATATTGCGGAAAGTGCCACAGTTCCAGCTGATAAATTAATCGTTTTGGACAGCATTATCAGTATGCCCGAACTGGAAGAAAAATTAACTGATTATTTTAAAAAATAAATTATAAAAAATAAAATTTAAAATTTAGGAGGAAAAAATGAAAAGCTTATTAACTCTTATTGTGGATATTTTAAAAGTTCCATCAATTTTAGTCGGATTAATAGCAATGATTGGGTTATTAGTTCAAAAAAAACCATTTACAGACATAGTAAAAGGTACAATTAAAACTATTTTAGGATTTTTGGTATTAGGTGGAGGAGCAGGACTGGTTGTAAACTCATTAGCACCTATGGGAAGTATGTTTGAACAAGGATTTCACGTTCAAGGAATAGTGCCTAACAATGAAGCAATTGTTTCATTGGCATTAAAAGAATATGGAACAATAACAGCGTTAATAATGGCACTTGGAATGTTCTGGAACATATTTATCGCAAGATTTACAAAGTTAAAATATATTTTTCTGACAGGACACCATACTTTATATATGGCATGTATGATTGGAATAATATTAAAAGTAGGAGGATTTCAAGGACCTTTACTAGTAATCATTGGTTCATTGACATTAGGACTTGTAATGGCAATATTTCCTGCATTGGCACAACCTTATGTTAGAAAAATTACTGGAAGCGATGATGTTGGATTTGGACATTTTAGTACAATAGGATATGTTTTATCAGGATTTGTTGGAACTTTAGTCGGAAAAGGTTCAAAATCAACTGAAGAAATGAAATTACCTAAAAATTTAAGTTTTTTAAGAGACAGTTCTATTTCAATTTCATTGACTATGATGATAATTTATTTAATTTTAGCATTAGTCGCAGGAAAAGGTTATGTTGAAAAGGAACTAAGTGGCGGAGATAACTTTTTAGTATTTGCAATTATTCAGGCTATAACATTTGCAGCGGGAGTTTATATTATTTTATCAGGTGTTAGACTTGTTCTTGCAGAAATAGTGCCTGCCTTTGTAGGATTTTCTGAAAAACTTGTGCCAAATGCAAAACCTGCACTTGACTGTCCAATCGTATTCCCTTATGCACCTAATGCTGTATTAATTGGATTTTTATGTAGTTTTTTAGGAGGAGTTATCGGATTATTTATGCTTGGTATGCTAAAATGGACTCTTATTCTACCTGGAGTGGTGCCTCACTTCTTCTGTGGAGCGACAGCAGGTGTATTTGGAAATGCTACTGGCGGTAGAAGAGGAGCTTCAATTGGAGCTTTTGCAAATGGACTATTACTGACATTTCTGCCTGTAATTTTATTACCAGTGCTAGGAAATTTAGGATTCGCAAACACTACATTCTCTGATGCAGATTTCGTAACAGTTGGAATTGTATTAGGTAATATGGCAAAACACGTATCTCCTGCAATAGTTTCTGGAATAATCGTTGGAATAACTGCTATTTTAGTAGCCTTTGGATTTGTACCTTCAAAAAAATCAAAATAGATTATTGTTAAAAATTGACTATCATTTGGAAGGAGCCAAAAAATGAATAGTGATTATAATGAAAAAGTGAAAGAAATGAAAAAATTAGCTGCCAATATTAGAATCAACACATTAAAATCCCTTACCAATTTAGGTTTTGGACATTATGGGGGAAGTTTGTCAATCGTTGAGATCTTGGCAGTACTGTATGGTGGAATTATGAATATTGACGCTAAAAATCCACATTGGGAAGACAGAGATTATTTTGTGCTGTCAAAAGGGCATGCAGGCCCTGCACTCTACACAACTTTAGCTTTAAAAGGATTTTTCCCGCTTGAAGAAATTTACACATTAAATCAGAATGGAACAAATTTACCAAGCCATCCAGATAGACTCAAAACAAAAGGAATTGATGCAACAACAGGTTCCCTAGGGCAAGGAATCTCAATTGCCACAGGAATTGCAAAAGCTCTACAAATAGACAAAAAAAATAATAGAGTTTTCTGCATTATTGGAGATGGAGAAATAAATGAAGGGCAGTGCTGGGAAGCATTTCAATTTATTGCTCACCACAACTTAAATAATTTAACAGTGTTTCTCGATTACAACAAAAAACAGCTGGATGGCGCTTTAGATGAAATAATAAAACCTTTCTCTTTTGAGGAAAAAATGAAATCATTCGGCTTTGATGCTGTTACTGTAAAAGGAAATGATATTGAAAAAATGTATGATATTTTGAAAGTGCCTCGTAAAAACAATGAAAAACCACTATTTGTAATACTTGACACTATAAAAGGGCAAGGTGTCGAATACATTGAAAAAATGGAAAATTCTCATCATCTAAGATTGACTGATGAACTAAAGCGGGAAATCGAAAAGGCGATAAAAGATTTGGAAAGTGAGGTGGAATAAATGATAAAAGTTTATACTGGAACTCCAAAAAAAGATGAAATAGAAATGAGAAAAGTTTATTCTTCCAAACTTTGTGAATTACTTGAAAAACATAGTCAAGTTATAGCTCTTGAAGCTGACTTAATGAACGCAATTACAACTGACAAGATACAGGGTAAATACCCCGAAAGAGTGATAAACTGTGGTATAATGGAAGCAAATATGGCAGGTGTTGCAGCTGGAATGTCTATTGCTGGAAAATACCCATTTGCACATACTTTTACAGCTTTCGCAAGCCGAAGATGCTTTGATCAATTGTTTATGTCGGGGGCATATCAAAAAAATAATATTAAAATAATTGCTTCTGATGCTGGTATAACTGCTGCCCATAACGGAGGAACCCACATGTCCTTTGAGGATATGGGAATAATGAGAGGTCTAGCTAATACAGTTGTACTGGAAGTGACAGATGCCAGAATGTTTGAAAATATTCTCGAACAAGTTGCTACAAGAGATGGCTTCTACTGGATTAGAACAATCAGAAAAAATGCATCAACAATTTATGAAAAAGGCTCAACATTTGAAATTGGAAAAGGAAATTTATTAAAAGATGGTTCAGATATTACTTTAATCGCTAATGGAATTATGGTAGCAGAAGCCTTAAAAACAGCAGAAAAATTGGAAAACGAAGGAATAAATGCCGCTGTAATAGATATGTTTACTTTAAATCCAATAGATAAGGAATTAATTAAAAAATATGCACAAAAAACAGGAAAAATGATAACTTGTGAAAACCACAGTATTCACAATGGTTTAGGAAGTGCAGTTGCTGAAGTAATTGCTGAAACTGGAAACGCAAAATTAAGAAGAATTGGAATAAAAGAAAGATTTGGGCAAGTTGGAACTTTGGATTTTTTGATGAATGAATATGAATTGACTGCAGAACATATTTATAAAGCTGCAATGGAGTTACTAAAATATTAAAATAAAAAATATCGATTTATTAAGTTAAGGTTTGTTAATAAGTCGGTATTTTATTTTTTTATACTAAACTTTATTGTATTAATAAAATAGAATCTAATATAATAATAATAAATATACTTAAAATAACATAAAAATTTCAAACAAAATAAAAACACTTAGAAAAAAAATAGAAAAACATTAAGATTTTTTTCTTTAAATATTGACATAATATAAAAATAAGATATAATAATAATGAAAAAAAATTATATTCCTATATGACAGAAGAATATGAACAAAAAAATAGAAAGAGAGTTGGTTAAAAATGATGAAGTATTTACAGAAAATTGGTAAATCACTTATGTTGCCAGTTGCAGTATTACCAGCTGCAGCAATACTTTTAGGAATAGGTTACAGACTTGATCCTGTTGGTTGGGGAGCAAACAGTCCTGCAGCGGCTTTCCTAATTAAATCAGGAGCTTCCATATTGGACAATATCCCTATATTGTTCGCAGTTGGAATAGCAGTTGGAATATCTAAAGAAAAAGATGGTTCTGCAGCATTAGCGGGGTTAGTAGGTTTTTTAGTGATAACTACATTATTATCAAAAGAATCCGTTGCAGTTTTGACAAAAGTGGATGTAGATAAAGTTCCTTTAGCTTTTGGAAAAATAAATAATGCATTTATAGGGATATTATCAGGAATAATAGCTGCTGAAATATTCAACAGATTCCATAAGACACAGTTGCCAATGGCCTTTGCATTTTTCAGTGGTAAAAGACTAGTTCCGATATTAACATCAGCTGTAATGCTTATATTATCTCCTGTATTATTCTTTGTATGGCCTATAATATTTGGAGCGTTAGTAACTTTAGGAGAAACATTCTTAAAACTTGGACCTTTAGGAGCCGGAATATTCGGATTCTTTAACAGATTATTAATCCCTTTAGGATTACACCACGCATTAAATGCAGTTTTTTGGTTCGATGTGGCAGGAATAAACGATATTGGAAACTTTCTTGGAGGAACAGGAGTAAAAGGTATAACAGGAATGTATCAGGCAGGATTCTTCCCTATTATGATGTTTGGACTTCCAGCAGCAGCATTTGCAATGTATCAAGAAGCTAAACCTGAAAGAAAAAAACAAATCGCATCGCTAATGTTAGCAGCTGGTGTTACTTCATTTGTAACTGGAGTAACAGAACCTCTTGAATTTGCATTTATGTTTGTAGCACCTTTATTATATGCAGTTCATGCACTTTTAACAGGATTAAGTTTATTTATAGCATCTACATTCCACTGGACAGCAGGATTTGGATTCAGTGCAGGACTTATTGACTTTTCACTAACTTCAGGAATGCCAATGGCTAACAATCCATTTATGCTGTTAGTTCTAGGACTTGGATTTGGAGTAGCTTATTATCTGTTGTTTAAAGTACTGATAAAAACCTTTAATTTAAAAACACCTGGAAGAGAAGAAGAGGATAATGAAGAAGAATTAAAAATAGAAACTTCAAATAATAGTCATACAGAAGTAGCTACAATCATATATGAAGCATTAGGTGGAAAAGATAATGTAGTTTCCATAGATAACTGTGCTACAAGATTAAGACTGGAAGTAAAAGATTCAACTTTAGTAGATGATAAAAAAATTAAAAAAGTTGCAGCGGGAATAATAAAACCTTCTAAAACAGACGTTCAGGTAATTATTGGTCCATTGGTTGAATTTGTTGCAAATGAAATGAAAAAATTATAAAAGTATATTATTATAAATATAAAAACTGCACTTAAACTTTAAATATAAGGATTGAAAGTGCAGTTTTAAAATATTTTTATTTTTTTGTTCCTATCAAGTAATACTACTATAATTACTCTTTTTGATATATTTACAAAAAAAGGAAAAAATCACTTAAAAATAGTAAAAATTTTGGGATATTTTACACTCTTTAAATTTCCACATTTTTTATTCTAATATACATCTATTGCTTTTTCTCTTAAACTTTGTTTATTTTCTTCTTTTTAACTCTATTTTCCCTTCTTTTAATTTTTCTTTATCCAAATTTTCTATTTTCCCTTTTACTGTTGTTTTTTCTCGTACAAATTTACCATTTTCATCTAATTCTATTTCCGTTAATACATATTTAGTCGCATATTTTCTTGCTATTGATTCCATTTTATTATCAAAATATATTATATCATATCGCACATCTTTTCTATTTTCTGGATATATATATTCCATATCAGCATAGTTTGGATCCATTTCGTACGGTATTGCTTTTAGTTTATCTGCAGCCTCTTCTATTCCTATTTTTTCTCTAAAGTCCCATTTTAGATTGTCTGTTTCTTCGCTTATAAATTCTTCTAATGTTTTCGTCATTATTATTTTTCTTACACCATTTTCTAATTCAATATTTTTATAACAGTTTGTATATGATGCTAATTTTTCTTCTGATAACCAGTTATAGTAATCATTTCCTATCCACATTTTCCAGTATACTCCAAATGGAATACCGTGTTCTCTTCTTGTAGAGCCTGGATTTTTAGAAATATCCACTTCCTTTGATCCATCTCCATATATTTTTATTTTTTCCTTTGGAACCTTTATTCCATCCAATTCTAGAAACTCTATATTTCTTTCATTTTGAATATCCGAATAATCCCAATCTTCTATCTTGGCAATACATCCTTTTATTTTTATAAATAATTTTTCTACATAATTATCTATATCTTTTTCATTTTCTGTATATGTTTTTTCTAATATTATTACTCTAAAGCCATCTTGTTCTGAGATTATCATTTTATCCTCATTCTCTAATATTATTTGGATATATTCTTCTTCGTATTTGCTTTCTGATATCAGTTCAAAAAAACTTTCTTTGGTTGTAAACCAATCCTTATAATTATTATTCGTAAATGGTGCTTTAATTTTTATTTTTTCTGGTTCTATATACTGTAGAAAAAAATCAAAAAATTCTTTTCTCTCTCCTTTATATTTTTTATAACATTTTAATGATATTCCTAATAATTTCTTTTCCATTATTTTCATCCTTTCAATTTTAATTTTTATATTCCAGTAATTACAATTCCTTTTATTTTTTCTTGAAATGAATTTGTATTTATTTCATCATCTATATCTAGTTTTACTATATTTTCTTCTTTTTTATAAGAAGAAGCATATGCGCTGTTAATAAACACTTCCTTTAAAGAATATAAGTATTTTTTATCTGCACTCTTATAATAACACTCCCATTGTATCCTCATCTTCATAATATTCTTTAAAAATTCCATTTATTTTTCCACTCATATAATTTCATTTTTCTTTATATTTCAGTTTTTATAATATTCTAAGTGAAGTTTATACTCACTATAATCCTCAAAATTATTAATTGAAGTAAAAAAATGGACTATGGTAACCAATTTATTTTCTACCAGTAGCCCTGTTTTATCTACATTCTTCTCAATCTATTTTAAGCTCCTTTAAACATCTACTTTTTCCAGCAAGCAAACAACCTCCAAATGCGGTGTAACCGGAAACATATCCACCACTGAACATCTAACCAGCCTGTACCCAAATTCCCCAAACTTTATCAAATCTGTCATCAAAGTTTTTGGATTACAAGACACATAAATTATATTTTTAGTATTGTATTTTACCAGCTTTGTGATAGTTTTTTCACCTACACCAGCACGTGGCGGATCCAAAATTAAAATATCTGGCTTGATTCCGTCATTATCAAATTCATCCAATTTTGCAAAAACATCTCCTGCGATAAAATGTGCATTCTGGATATTGTTTAATTTTGCATTTTCATTAGCCTTTTCTACCGCTTCTGGCACCAATTCGATTCCATAAACCTGCTTTGCCTTTTTTGAAACAATTTGTCCAATTGTACCAGTACCGCTGAACAAATCAAAAACTGTTGCTTTATCAATTTTAATATTTTCAATTTCTTCAAGATATGTTAAGACTTTTCCATATAATTTTTCGACTGTCTGGGAATTTGTCTGGAAAAAGCTGTATGGACTGATTTTAAATTTTAATCCAAAAATCTCCTCTGTCAAATCACGTTCTCCATACAAAATCGTTTCACTTTCGGAAATAACCATATCCGAAAAATTATCATTAAATGTGTGTAAAATTCCAATAATTTTAAAATTATCATCCAAATTTAAGGCTAACAATCCTTCCTTAAACTCTTTTTGAAATTTTTCCTTTTCCATTTCACTAATTTGAGTCGTTGTTACAATATTTACCAAAATCTGTTTGGTGAATTCTGCCTTTCTAATTACAAGATTTCTAAAAAAACCTATATGATCAAGTCTGTGATAAAAATCAAAACCTGTCTTTTTACAAAATTCATTACAAAAAACATAAATTTTATCAAAATTATCATCCATTAATTTCAGCCCATCAACTTCCACAATATCGTGAAAACTGTTCTGCTTGTGAAGCCCTAAAATTATAGGCCCTCCTTTTGTAGCATTTCCAAAGCTAAATTCCATCTTGTTTCTATATTTATCAGGCTTTACACTTCTGACAGGCTCTTCAAAAATATAATCATACTTAATAATCTTGTCTAATTCTTTTTTTATATGTTCTGCCTTTATTTCAAGCTGCTCATCATAGGTATAATACTGGTAGTTACAACCTCCATTTTGTCTTTCAATATCATCATATATCGCATTTTTTCTTCCAGCAAAATCAATAATTTTGCAATGTATCAGCTCATACTTTCTCCGTCTTTTTACAAAAATTCCCTCAACAACTTGATTTTCTGCAGCATTAATATTCACATAAATTTTATTTTCATCAAAAAAGCCATAGGCTCTGCCCTTAGTATCAAGATTTACAATTTTTAACTGTATCAAGTCTCCTTTTTTCAAATTTTTCTTTTCCGTTTTTTCCATTAATTTCTCCAATTTTCTAAATTATCATTTTTACTTCTCTTTTATATACTTTTCCAACCTCTTTATAGCCTCTTCCAATACTGGAATATCATGCACAATCGAAAATCTCACATACCCCTCTACTTGAAACGTAATTCCAGGTACAATCGCAAGTTCCGTTTTTTCCAATAAATCAAGAACAAAATCAAATGATTTCATATTTTTAAACTTCTCAATATTCTTGTAAGTTGCAAAAACATAAAATGCCCCTTTAGGTTTTAAACATTCAAAACCTAATTTTTCTAGCCCATTTACAAAATATTCCACTCTATTTTTATAAATTTCAGAAATTTTCGCTGTATCAGAACATTTATCAAGGGCTGCAATCGCTCCATATTGTGACAATGTTGACGCACTTGTTACATTGTACTGGCTAACTTTTTTCACTTGATTCTGTAATTTTTCATCGGCAATAATATAGCCTAGTCTGTAGCCTGTCATTGAATGTGATTTTGAAAATCCATTAATTATAATAAGCTGTTCCTTCAATTCATCAGAAAATTTTGCAAAGGAAGTAAATTTCTCAAAAGTAATCGCTGCATAAATTTCATCACTTATCAAGTAAATCTTTTTTTTCTTCAAAAATCTCACAATTTTAACCATTTCCTCTTCTGCAAGCGTAATTCCAGATGGATTATTCGGATATGTCAAAATTATTAATTTAGTTTTATCAGTAATATTTTCTTCCAAAATCTCTTTCGTCAATACAAAATTATTTTCTTCCAAGTCAACAAATTTAGTTTTCGCCTCAGAAATCGTAATCAATGGCTCATATCCCACATAGGCAGGAGTTGGAATAATCACTTCATCATCTTTTGCCAAAATACTTTTCAAAACCGAAGCAAGCCCTTCTGTAGAACCAACTGTCACCAGAACGTTTTGAGCATTGTAATTTCCCAAAAACTGCTCATTATAGTATTTGGCAATCTTTTCTCTTAATTCAGGCATCCCTCCCACAGGAGAATATTTTATTCTACTATTTAAGGCATGATACGCCACAGCCTCTTTAATTTCCTGCGGAACATCGATATCAGGCTCCCCTATTGTCATATTTATCACATTTTTATAATTTATTAGTCTTTCGTGAATTTTCCTAATATCAGAAATTTCAATTCCTTCAATAATTGGATTTATATACATTTAAAAACCTTCTTTCTTACTTTATATTTTCAAATTTATAACCAATTATATCATACTTTCGGTTTATTTTATAATTTTTATTAAATTCCCCATTGTCATTTTACACTTTTTTTGATAGAATTAAGATATAAATTTAATTTGAAAGGAAATAAAATGGATAATAAAAATCAGCAAACAATTGACGCTAGTATGATAATTAAGATCATTTATAAAAATAAATTTTTAATCGCCTTAACTACGATAATAGTTGTGATACTTTCCACAGCTTTTGTCTTTGTAAACAAATCCTTTAAATCAGACATTACTCTTTATGGAAATGATAAAGTCCTTACTGAAATTGGAGAAAATTCACAGTCTTCATTAAATTCTTTTGACTTTTACTCTTACTTGAAAAAAAATTCAAAAACTTTGAGAAATGTAAATTTGCCAGAGGATAAATTCTTTAAGGAAATGACAACAAGATTGACAGCACAGTCTGAAAATAATGATCCAACAGTAAAAGTAAAATTCACTACAAATAATAAAACTGAAGGGGAAAATTTTGCAAAAGAGTACCCAGCACTTGCACAAGGCTATCTGCTTGAAAGAAAAAATAACTTTTTGGATACACAAATAAAATTATTGGAGCAACAATACAGCTTTTTAACACAAAATATTGACATACGAACTACAAAAGACTCATTAACAGATACGTTAGTTTCAAGATTGGCATATTATCGTCTATTAAGAAATGACTCAAATCCAGTTGTTAAATATGTAAATTCCATAACAAAACCTGCATTGAATAAAAAGCTGGTTATAGCTGGTTCTCTGTTTTTAGGACTACTTTTAGGAATTTTAATTGCATTTATGAAAGAATTTTCTACTACATTAGACTGGGAAGACATTAAAAAAAGAAAAAATTAATATAATAAAATTAAAGGGATTATCTCGCATTCTGAGGCAATCCCTATTTTTTATTTTTAACCTATCTCAACCATTTTTCTCTTTCTTTTGTCAAAAGTTACCATTTCAGTAATTCCAAATTCCTTTGCATATTCCCCAGCTTCCTTTATTTTCATTCCAACATGTTCAGAATAATGCGAATCACTTGACAAAATCACAGGAATATCATATTTTTTCACATATTCCATAAAATCTCTATATGGAGTAATTTCTTTGATTGGATAACGGTAAAACGTTCCTGTGTTTATATCCACAACCATATTATTTTTTTTCAAGCATTTAGCAGTACTTTCAAGCAAACTGTCAACATCTTTTTTTTCTGGAATATTCTTAAATAATCTCAAGTTAAACGGATGCCCCAGAATGTCATACATCGTTGTATTTGCCACATTCTCAATCTCTTTTGCATAATCCTTCCAAATCTGAACCAAATTCTCATCTGTAAATTTATGCTTCAAAGCACTAAAATCAAATCCCCAGCCCTTAATAAAATGTATTGAAACAATCAGATAGTCAAAATCATATTTAGACAATATTTCCTTAACTTTTTCCTGATTTTTAAAATTACACACTTCAATTCCAAATTTTACTGGATATCCTTTTGATTTCAACTTATCTATAAAATCTCTGTATTCATCCAACGTATGCACGAATTTTGTTTTCTGCTCAAGCCATTTTTTCTGGAAATTCCCAGTTTCACTATTATCCAAAATCAGCTCCTCATAATATAAATCCTTAAATTCCTTAAATCCGTGAGTATGTTCCGTTATTCCAATTTCTGAAAGCCCCATTTCCTTTGCTTTTTCAAAGAATGGATTCACATAATCCTCATCATAACTCCCATATTCAAAATGCATATGATAATCTACTAACATAAGATTCCCTCTCTTTCTATACAATTAATTTCTTTAATTTTGAACTTATACAGTTAAGTTGTATAGATGTCAAACATTTGTTACAAAAATATATTAAAAAAAATATTTCTTCCCTAATGTATCTTTAACCTACTGATTTTCCTTG
>NZ_JBGORW010000017.1 GCF_041538065.1 Leptotrichia hongkongensis
TACGTTTACGTGTGGTTTGCTTCTCTCGAATTTAGCTTTTGCCATTTTAATTTTTCCTCCATTTATTTTGATTTTTTGTTTTTTAATAATTTATCTTTATCATTTTGATTATATCATATTTAAAAAATAATTGCAAGCACGTAAAACTAGTCAAAAAATAAAATTGCACAAATTAATTAAAATTGGTATAATAACTGAAAATATAATTTTATTAAAATATGAGGTGAAAATATGAGTAAAATCATTAATTATGCTGGTGAAGACTTTGATAATGAAATAATTTTACAAACTGGACTTACACTTGTAGATTTTTATGCTATCTGGTGTGGCCCTTGTCAAATGCTTGAAAAGGTTATTAGCGAAGTGGCTGACAATTCTGAGTGCAAGATTGTCAAAGTTGATGTTGACGATTATCCTGAATTTGGAACCAAATTTAAAATAAGAGGATTGCCTCTGCTCATGCTCTTTAAAGATGGGGAAATTGTAGAAACTTTAAATGGATTTCAAACTTTTGATGAGATTATGGAAAAAATTAATTTACATAATTAATTAGGTAATTTTAAAATTTAACTAAACATAATATAAAAAATTAAAAATTTTTAGAAAGAAGGTAGATATTTTTATGAAAACAATTTTAGTGCCAGGAGGAGCTGGATATATTGGTTCTCACACGGTTTTAGATTTAATAAAGAAAGGATTTAATCCGATAATAGTAGATGATTTCAGCAATTCAAGCAAAAAAGTTATTACAATTTTAGAAGAACTTGCTGGAACAAAAATATCTTTTTATGAACTGGATATAAAAAATAAAGAAGGATTGAGAAAAATCTTTAGTGAAAATAAAATTGATGCTGTAATTAACTTTGCAGGGTTTAAGGCAGTTGGAGAATCTGTGGAAAAACCACTTATGTACTATGAAAATAATTTATTTGGTATGATTACTTTGCTTGAGGTGATGGAAGAATTTAATGTAAAAAACATTGTATTCAGTTCTTCAGCTACGGTTTACGGTATTCCTGAAAAAATGCCTTTAGTTGAAGGTGATCCAATGGGTGCAACAAATCCTTATGGACGAACAAAGCTTATGATTGAAAATATTTTAGTTGATTTGGCAACTTCTGATGATTCTTGGAATATTATTGCCCTTAGATATTTTAATCCATTAGGAGCTCATGAAAGTGGAAGAATCGGAGAAGATCCAAACGGTATTCCAAACAACCTTGCCCCTTACATAACTCAAGTTGCAGTAGGAAAATTAGAAAAACTGCATATTTTCGGAAATGATTACGATACACCTGATGGAACTTGTATAAGGGACTTTATTCACGTAAATGACTTAGCAGCGGGACATTCAGCCGCTATAAATTATTTGTTTAGTGGAAACATTGGATTTGAAGCAATAAATTTAGGAAGTGAAAAAGGTTACAGCGTCCTTGAAATTCTAGAAAACTTTGAAAAAGCTGTCGGAAAAACTATTCCGTATGTAATTGACGGCCGTAGAGCAGGAGATATTGCCGTTTCCTATGCCGATGCCTCAAAAGCTAAAAAATTATTAAACTGGGAAGCAAAATACACTATCGAAGATATGTGCAGAGATTCTTGGAATTGGCAGAAAAAAAATCCAAATGGGTTTGAAGATTAAAATATCAGAAAGGACTTATAATTTATGAAAAAATTTGATTTTATTTTTGATTTTGGTAAACCTGAACCCATGAAAAAAGGAGGAGTGTGTTGGATACGAACATACGAAGCAAAAGATAAAAGTTTGATTACTTTTATAACAGATTTAAAAGAAAATGATGGAACATCGGTAATAAATGCTATTGAAGTTATCATAAAAAAATTAATTTTAGAACGAGAATTTAAAAATCATACATTTATAGAGCATCGTGAAAAAGATGGCACTTTCTCAATTCAAGATGATTTTAGTAAAGTTTTTATTAAAAATGGAATCCCTGTTTGGGAAACACTAGAAACAAAAAAAATTGAAAAACTTATTGGTACTACTAATTTTACAGATTTAACAAACGATCGTTCATTGATGAATAAAGAAGTGCAAAAAAAAATAACAGAAATAACGGAGCCAAGAAAACTTGCTCCCTTATACCTAGAAAATGATGATTTTAAAGAAAGAAAATTAAATATTAGAAAAAAAATGAAATCTAAGAAAGAACTGATAGATTTAATTGAAAAAAAAGCAAAAGAACAAGAATTATTAAATTTTTTGAAACAAGATTTATCATTTTTTGGAGAAATATACGCTTCACTTGAAGATGAATTCATTGTATTTTCTGAGTTTCCAATTGAAGAAAAAGATTTAAAAACTGAAGAAGTAATAGAAGGTCATGTAGATTTCGTAGTATTTACAGGTAGAAGCCGAATGGAGGTAATATTTATTGAAGTAAAAGGAGCCAATTTTAATCTATACAATCAAAGTGGATACAAACAACAAAATGCGAATATTACAAAGGCACAAGAACAAATACATCAAAGATTTAAAGCTGCCGAAAACCAAGATTTTAGAAACAAATGTCATAAACTTAGAGAAAAAGCAGAAAATGGAAGGAACGCCGAATGCAAATATTTAGTCGGTGCTAAAGGAAAACTTGAAGTAGATCCTGATAAAGAAATTATTATTCGTTCAGTAATTATTGGAGGTAGAACGAGAAATGATCAAGAAGAAAGTTTAAAAAGAGATAGTTTTGAAAAAGCATCTAATTACCGTATAAAATTAGAATCTTGGCATAGTTGGATAAAAAAATTAAAACGAGGTAATTAGCATTTTAAATTTAATAATTTATGACTTAATTTGAAAGGAAAGAAATAAAAATGAACAACTTTGAAGAAAAATTAAATAAATATGCAGAAGTAATTGTAAAAATTGGGGCAAATGTACAGAAAGGGCAGAAAGTCTGGGTAAACTGTACAACTGATGCTTTGCCATTAGTCTATAAGGTTACAGAATTAGCTTATCAAGTGGGAGCAAGTGATGTTCACGTAAAATTGACAGACGACAAATTATCTAGACTTCATGCTGAATATCAATCGAAAGAAGTCTATTCACACATTCCACAATGGGCAATTGACGAAAGAAATGATTATCTTGACAATAATGTCGTATTTATCCATATTTTAAGCAGTTCTCCAAATTTATTTGCTGGAATTGATGCTGAAAAACTGGGAGCATTGACAAAAAATTCAGGAGAAGCCTATAAACATTACAGAACTTGCATTATGACAGATGTAAATTCTTGGACAATCGCAAGCTATCCTTCGGCAGACTGGGCAAAACTTGTATTCCCAGATGAAGAAAATACTGACATTGCACAGGAAAAACTGCTTGATGCAATATTAAAGACTGTAAGAGTTGATAAAGATGATCCTGTTAAGGCTTGGGAAGAACATAGACAAAACTTGACTGAAAAAGCTGAATTTTTAAACAATAAAAACTTTGTAGCACTTCACTATACTTCAAAAGGTACCGATTTGACAGTAGGACTTCCTAAAAATCACATTTGGGTAGCAGCTGGAAGCAAAAATGCAAAAGGAGATGATTTCTTGCCAAACATGCCTACTGAAGAAGTGTTTACGGCTGGAGACAGAGACCGTGTAGATGGATATGTTTCAAATAAAAAGCCGCTTTCTTATCAAGGAAATATAATTGATAACTTTAAATTGACTTTTAAGGATGGAAAAGTTGTGGATTTTGAAGCGGAGCAAGGATATGAGATTTTGAAGCAGCTGCTTGATACTGATGAAGGTTCAAGAAGGATTGGAGAAGTTGCTCTTGTGCCGAATGACTCCCCTATTTCTAACTCCGGGCTTCTTTATTACCAGACATTATTTGATGAAAACGCCTCAAACCATCTAGCATTGGGTGCAGCATACCCAACAACTCTAAAAGATGGGACAAAAATGACTGAAGAAGAACTTGAAAAAGCTCACATTAATCAGTCTATTTCCCACGTTGACTTTATGATTGGTGATGCGGAAATGGATATTGATGGAATTTTGGAAGATGGGACAAGAGTTCCTGTATTTAGAAAAGGAAATTGGGCATTTTAAAACAAAAAAATCCGTAGATTTAATAATTTCTACGGTTTTTTATTTTATCTGCATAATTAAGAAATAATTTTACTCTAAAAATTTATTTCAAATAATTTAAAATAACTGCAAAAATAACAATTACAAAAAAGAAAAATAATATTTTTTTAGTAATTTTTATAAAAATTTTAAATAAAAATATTAGTATAATTATTACGATTATTATTTTTAATTCCATTTATAACTCCCCCTTTTTAGCCTTTCACTTATTATTTTTTGATTATATCTATCACTTCTGACATTGATTTCAAATTATTTGCCAATCTATCAAAATCTTCACGGCTTCTTATTGTTATTCTTAAATGTATAAGTATTCTTTTATTCCCATTTTCCTTAAATGTATTTGTATTTACATTTAAAAGATTCATTTTGTATTCGTTTAGAATTCGAATAATGTCAAGAAGAAGTCCGTTTCTATCCGAAGCTTTTATTGTAAAATTAAATTCATATGTTGTATTGGCAGACATTGCAGATTCATCCCAGTAAACATCAATTTCTCTTTCAGGCTCCTTTTCCATAAGGGATATGAAATTTTGACAATCTGAGCGGTGTATTGCTATTCCACGTCCTCTTGTTACATAACCTCGTATTTCATCTCCAGGAAGCGGACTGCAACATTTTGCAAAGCGGTACATCGTATTCTCAGTTCCAGATATTTTGACTCCGCCATTATTTTTCCCTTTTTGTCTATTTGCTTTTTCTGTTTCTTCCTCAAGAACTTTTTCAAGAGCCTTTTCTTCTTTTTTCTCAAATTTGTTCATAAATCCGTCAAGCGACAAATCTCCGATAGCAAATCTGTAAAATAATGTTTTAGTATCAGCTACATTAAATTTTTTCATATAAAGGAAAACACGTTCATCTTCAAGCATATCCTTCAGTTTTAGTCCAAGCTGCTCAAATTCCTTTTCTAGAATTTGTTCCCCTTCCTTTGATTTTTCTTCAAATTCCTTATCCTTAAACCATTTCCGGATTTTCACACGGGAACCGTGATTGTTTACCATTTCAATCCAGTCTTTCCCTGGACCTTTATTAACATTTTTTGAAGTCATGACCTCGACTTTATCTCCATTTTTAAGTACCTGATTTAGCTGTGTAATTCTTCCGTTTACCTTTGCTCCAATCGTTCTGTATCCAATTTGTGTATGAACTTGGAATGCAAAATCAAGTGCTGTTGAATTTCTAGGCATTTCCATTACATCGTCTTTTGGTGTGAACACAAATATTGTCTGTTTTAAAACATCTCCTGTAACTTCCTGTGCAAATCCCTTCTGTTCCTTCTCATCCGATTTGCTTTGAACAGAATCAGTTAATTTTTTTGCATCTGCATAAAATTTTTCATTTTTAGACTTAGATTTTTTTTCTTTATATTTCCAATGTGCAGCAACCCCTTCTTCTGCTATTTCGTGCATTTCTTGAGTTCTAATCTGAATTTCGACATTTTGGTCATTAGGCCCTTTCACAGTTGTATGGATGGATTGGTAACCATTTGGTTTTGGCTGGGAAACATAGTCTTTGAAACGCTTAAATACTGGAATGAACAAATCATGAATTATTCCAAGTACATTATAGCACTCATTTTTTTTCTCAACAATAATTCTTATCGCAATCAAGTCGTTCAAATCCACAAATCTTTTTTCTTTTTCATTCATTTTACGATAAATGCTGTATAAATGCTTTGGACGTCCTGTAACTTCGCCCTTTATATGATTTTTTTCAAGTTCTGCTTGAATTTTTTCAATAAAATTTGCTGTATATTCTTCACGTTCCTTCCTTTTGGAATTTATAAGTTCCTTAATCTCGTAATAATCTTTTGGATATAAAAATCTAAAACTAATATCTTCCAGTTCCCATTTTATCTTTGCCATCCCAATTCTATGTGCGATTGGTGCGTAAATTTCAATGGTTTCTTTTGACTTTTCCTGCTGCTTTTCAGGCTTCATATATTTTAATGTCCGCATATTATGAAGCCTATCCGCAAGTTTTATGATTACAACCCGAATGTCTTCCGACATTGCAACTACCATTTTTCGTATATTCTCCAGCTTTTTACTGTCCGTTCTTGGTAAATTCCTAAGTTTTGTAACTCCATCTACAAGTTTTTTTACATCTTCTCCAAAACTGTACTCAATATCTGCCAGCGTTATAAGCGTATCCTCAACCACATCGTGAAGAAGACCTGCTACAATCGTATCTGTATCCATTCTCATATCAGCGAGTATTTCTGCTACTTCCACAGGATGCAAAATGTAATCCTCTCCGCTTTTTCTCTTCTGTCCCACATGTGACTCGTAAGCAAGAGTAAAAGCCTCTGCCACTTTATCCATATCTACATCCAGATTATTTTCCTTAATCCTGTCTGCCAGCTGATTATACAGCTCATCATAACTTTTATTAACAATCTCCGGCATTTTCATATCTTCAATCTCATCATCTGTCATTTTCCAGTCATTTTTTAACACTTTTTTCTCATCCATCTCGCATCCCATCCTCTCAGTATCAAACAAAATCCATTTTATCTTATTTTATCCAATCACTTTTTCTTAAAATTATTTTACTATACATTTTAAAAAAAATCTATTATAAAGTGTGAATATTATTAATTATTTTTGTTTTGGGATTCTAAATTATTTAAAACAAATTATTTTAAAAAGATTATTCTAAGTTTTATCTAATCAAAAAAAAAAAAAAAATGATAACATAAAGAAAAAATTAATTTTCAGGAGGAAAAACAATGACGAAATCAGAAACAATGGAAGCACCTATACCACATGAAAAACTTGACGATTCAATTTATTGTATTTTTATCTTTGATTTAAGAAGAAATATTTATTGTATCAAAGAATTAAAAGAAATATCAAAAAAAGACAACTTTAATGATGTTATTAGAAGAATTGAGGAAATAGATGCAAGAAAACAACCAATAACATTTGAATTACTTAGAATTTTTATATCTAATGGCGGAAATATAATACAAAATCTCGGTGAAAAATATTCTCAATATAAGTACTATTATCTAAAAGACAAGGTAATTGAAAAAATATATGAAAAGGAAAATAAGCATAATGTTACAAATCAAAGATAAACAAATATTTAAAAATTTCATTTTCAAAGCAGCATTAATTAAAAATATATATAGAAAGAAGGTGTTAATATGAAAAAACTTATTTTTGTAAGTCTTCTATTAATTTCAAGCTTTATATTTGCATCCGGAAATTTTACAACCAATAATACCTATTGTGTTAAGCCTAACGGATTCAATGATGAATTAGTCTCAGATGATGGCGGGAGGCTAATTGCCTATGCTCAATGTTATCATAGAGGGCAAGCACTTGGCCCAAGGGTAATATTTTTTGAATATCTTGATCCAGCAACTTATTATGCAGTACAGTATATGGAAAGCCAGTATCTTTATTTTAAAGACAACAATACCATTTATATTAATGATGAACTGACTAAAGCAGCTGGAATAGGTATAGAATTTTGGCAATATAGCGGCGACCTTACATTCAAATAAAAAAAGGAGTGATAAATTATGAAAAAAATAATAATTATGTTAGGAATTTTAATTGGAGCAGTTTCTTGCACAAGCACTAATGGAAGAGTATACAAAACAGCAAGCGGAAGTGTTTACAGAACTGTATGTGCAAGCAGATATGACTGCACTGAAGTACAAATTGAAGCACCCGATTTCTCTAAATGGTATGAAGGAGAAATGTCAGATGAAGAATATTTAAGAAGACATCCAGAATTTAACTTAACTGATGAAGAATGGGAAGGATTATAATTATTAGCGTTTTGTCAACTTTTTTAGGCTGACTTATAATTAAAAAATTTTATAACATAACAAAAAGCCAAATTTTTACATCTGGCTTTTTTTCAAATATATAAAAATTGTAATGTATAGAAAACTACCTTAAACTAGATAATAGCTTAAAAATTTTTTATAAACTATAAAATTTCCACTTCGGATTTATCAAATATTTTTTTATAGCTTTCTAAAAAATCTTTTTTATCTTTTTCACAAATAAATACATCAAAATCAGACAAATTACTAAATTTATAATTTCCTAAAATCCCTAATTTTCTGTATTCAGTTGCTAAAAATATTTTTTTTGAAATATTCATTATTTCTTTTTTCGTATTTCCATCGTTTGCTTCAAAATTCATCACTTTTCCAGCTTCCAAATCTATTCCTGCACTTCCAACAAAGGCTTTATCCACATTGTATTTTTTTATGTAGTTAATTGCCTCTATCCCTACGTTTCCACCAATTTCCTTGTTGTATTCGCCACCTATCATAATGATGTTTATTTTCGAATTTTTATTAAAATGTGTTGTTATGCTAGGCATATTTGTAATAAGGGTTATTTCTTTTTGAGAATTTGCAAGATATTCTGCCGCAATATAGTTTATGCTTGTAATATCAAAAAATATCGTTTCCCCATTTTGAATATTTTCTATTATTTTTCTTGCGATAATTTCTTTTGGCTTTGTTCTATTTATGACTCTTTCTTCAAGTGTGCTGGAATGTGCCAGTTCCTTTAGCAAGATTGCTCCCCCATGGGTTCTTTTAAGTTTTCCTTCCTGCTCCAGCCTTTTTAGGTTCTTTCTTATAATAACTTCTGAAACATTAAATTTTACTGCCAAATCAGCAACTTTTACTTTTTTCTCATTTTTTAGAATTTCCAGTATTTTTTCCAGTCTTTCATCCAAAAACATATTAAATCTCCAATGCTTTTTATAGTTATCTAGATTATACCAAAATTCATTTAATATTTCAAAATTTTATAAAAAATCATAATAAATCAAGCAATGTTTTTTGGCCATAAACTTTTTCCCAGTCTGAATTAAATGTATCTATGCTCCAGTCTGTGTAAGGATGATAAATTAATTTTTCAAAAACGTCTGGAGCGACTGTTACAGATTTTGATCCAGCTAAAATAGCTTCATGAACTTGTCTTACATTCTTAAACGAAGCTCCTAATATTTTTGGCTCAAAAATTCTTTTGTACCGTGCCAGTTTTTCCTCATCAGTTTTTTTGGTCATTTCAAGGATTTTATATGCATCTTTTACAATCTCAATTCCATTTTCTCCAATGTTATCAGAACGATTGATATATGGAGCCATATATTCTGCTCCTGCTTCAGCTGCCATAATTATCTGCTGAGGCGACAAAATACCTGTTGCAGTAATTTTATGACCATCTTTTGCCAAATTTTTTATGGCTTTTATGCCTTCAGGCGTTACAGGGATTTTTGTATAAAGATTTTCTCCAAAAGTATCATGCAAAAGTTTCACTTCTTTTATCATTATTTCAGCAGTACTTCCCACAGCCTGTGCATGCACAATTTTATCTCTTCCAATAATATCAAAAATATCATTTATAATATCTTTAAAATCTCTTTTTTCCTTGGCAATAATAGTAGGATTTGTAGTTACGCCTGCTATTGGAAAAATATCGCTGATTTTTTTTATACTTTCCAAATTTGCCGTATCAATAAAATATTGCATTTCTGTCATCCTTCCTTTTGTTTTTTATACCAAATAGTTTAATATTTTAATTAGTTTCGTTTTATTTCGATATAATTTTAATACATAATTTAAGAAATGTCAATCTATTTTTTTAATTTTTTTGAAAATTTTGATTGAATAATTAAACTTTTGATACTATAATCTTTTTGAAAAATCTAATCAAACTTGAGAAAACATCAATAGAAGCTATTTTTATTTAAACTAGGTTTTTATATTTTATTTACATACATAATTAATACTATAACAAAATCATATATAATACAATTTTTATTCTATTCCAATATTTTAAATTAAAAATGACTTCAAAACTAACAAATCTATTTCTCATTTATAAATTAACTTCAAAATTTGATATAATTCTTTACAAAATTAAATAAAACTATTGACAAATTTTCAAAAATAGGATAAAATCGAAATATAAAGAAACAATTTGAAACTATAGATTTTTTTAAAAGAAAAAGAGGGAGATAATCTATGAGAGCATTGGTTACAGATATTGAAAGAGGAGCTACATTTGATGGACCAGGAATTAGAACAGTCGTCTATTTTAAAGGATGTCCACTTAGATGTCTGTGGTGTTCCAATCCTGAAACACAAAAATTGGAAAATGAATTTTGGGATTACGATGGCTCTCTTTACAAAGGAAATAAAAATCCATGTTCTAGCTGTCCTGCCGCAAATTCACTAAAACAAGTTGCAAAAGACATGACACTGGAAGAAGTATTTGAAATCGTTATGAAAGATGAAAACTTTTATAGAAATTCTGGTGGAGGTGTTACCTTGAGTGGCGGAGAAATACTTGTAAATTCAGCTTTTGCAATAGAACTTTTTGAAAAGTTAAAAGAAGAATATATTAACACGGCCATAGAAACGACAGGATATGGAAATTACAAGGATCTTGAAAATTTAGCAAAACTAACAGATACTGTATTATTTGACATAAAGCATTTAAATAGCCAAAAACATAAGGAATACACTTCTGTCTCAAATGAAATTATTTTAGAAAATCTTACAAAACTTTCAAAATGGCACAAAAAAATCATTATGCGATTTCCGTTTATAAAAGGAATTAATGATGACGAGAAAAATATTCGTCAAACAGCAGAATTCCTAAAAAATTTGAATCTTCTAGAAGTAAACATTCTACCCTATCATACAATGGGATTAGAAAAATATAGAAAACTAGGTCGTGAATATCCTATGAAAACATTGGAAAAACATACACAAGCGGAACTGGATAACGCTGTAGGCATAATGAAAAGTTACGGATTGAAAGCAAAATTATATGGATAACAAAAATTAAAGATAAAGATAAAATATAAAAAATGGAGGAAAAACAATGAAAGAATTTGTTTTGAAAAGCGAAAGAGTAAAAAAATTAAGAGAATCGGCTTTATCAAAATTTCCTGGTGTCAGTGTCGAAAGAGGAAGACTTTTGACAAAAGCATACAAAGAACATGAAGGAAAATCAAAATATATTGTTCGTGCTTATGCAGTTAAGGAAATTTTGGAAAATATGACAATTTATATAAAAGATGGAGAACTTGTCGTAGGAAATCAGTCTGTAGACGAGAGAACTGCTCCCCTTTTCCCAGAATATGCAGTAGACTGGATTATTGATGAAATCAAGACAAAAGGTAACTTTGACCATAGAGACGGAGATAAATTCAGAATACCCGAAGAAGAAATTCCAGAATTACTTGAAATATGTGAATGGTGGCGTGGAAAAACATTAAAGGACAAAGCTCACGCTCAAATGCCTCAGGAAATAAAAGAAGCTGGAATCGCAAAAATTATTCACGGAGAAGGAAATATGACTTCTGGTGACGGACATATTGTTCCTGATTTTAAAAAGGTTTTGACAAAAGGGCTAAAAGGTGTGATTGAAGAAGCTAAGGCTTCTATGGAAAAAATAGACATTACAATTTATGGCGGATACAATAAAATCGACTTCTTAAAGGCTGTACAAATTGTGGCACAGGCAACTATTGACTTTGCTCACAGATTTGCAAATTTGGCAAAGGAACTTGCTGAAAAGGAAACAGATTCCCAAAGAAAAGAAGAATTACTTCAAATTCACAAAAATTGTCTAAACGTACCTGAAAATCCTGCTCAAACATTCTGGGAAGGAGTACAAGCAATCTGGTTTATCCATCTAGTAATTCAGATTGAAAGCAATGGACATTCAGCTTCTCTTGGAAGAGTGGATCAATATTTATATCCACTTTACAAAAAAGATGTTCTGGAAGGTGACTTAGACAGAGAATTTGCAAAAGAAATGCTACAATGTCTATGGGTAAAACTTTACTCTGTAATAAAAGTCCGTTCAACTTCACATTCTGGTTACGGTGCAGGTTATCCAACTTATCAAAATGTTACAATAGGAGGATCAACTCCAGCTGGAAAAGATTCTACAAATGAATTAAGCTACTTAATTTTGGAAAGTGTTGGAGAAAATAAGCTTACACAGCCAAACCTGTCAGCAAGATTCCACATAAACTCTCCAGAAAAATTTATTAGAAAATGTGCCGAAGTAGCTGCAACAGGTTATGGAATGCCTGCAATGCATACAGATGAAATAATAGTTCCTGCATTGTTAAATAAAGGCGTAAAAATTGAAGATGCCTACAATTATTCAATGGTAGGATGTGTAGAAGTGGCTGTTCCTGGAAAATGGGGATATAGATGTACTGGTATGACTTTCTTAAACTTTGTAAAAGCAACTGAACTTGTGTTGACTGACGGCTATGATGCTAGAACTGGACTTCAATTACTAAAAGCTGGAAAATTTACTGACTATGAAACTTACGATGATTTGTGGGAAGCATGGAAAAAATATATGAAACACTATACAAAATTATCAGTAGCGCTTGACGCATTGTCTGATACACATTTGGAAGAATTCCCTGATATTTTATTATCAAGCCTTATTGACGACTGTATCGGCAGAGGCCTTTCCGCAAAAGAAGGTGGAGCTGTTTATGACATCATTTCAGGACTTCAAGTGGGAATTGCAAATGCTGCAAATTCACTATACGCTTTAAAAACTACTGTTTTTGATAACAAAATATTAACAAAAGAAGAAGTTTACAATGCCCTTCAGACAAATTATGCTGGAGAAAATGGACAACGAATTAGAAAAATATTGTTAGAAGTACCTAAATATGGAAATGATATTGATGAAGTGGATGTATTTGCTACAAATATTTACTGGACATATATTGACGAAATTCAAAAATATCATAATACAAGATATGGAAGAGGTCCTATTAATTGTGGTTACGGAGTTTCTACATCTGGAATCTCATCAAATGTACCAATGGGAACGGTAAGCGGTGCAACTCCAGATGGAAGATATGCCTATACACCAGCAGCTGAAGGCGGTTCTCCAACTCAAGGGACTGACACAAATGGTCCAACAGCAGTACTAAATTCTGTAAACAAATTGCCAACTCTTATGATTACAGGTGGACAGTTATTGAATCAAAAATATCCGCCAGAATTAGTAAACACTCCAGAGCAATTTGAAAAATTTGTAAATGTAATAAAATCATTTATAAGTTCAAAAGGATGGCATATACAATTTAACATTATTTCAGGAAAAACATTAAAACAAGCACAAGTTGAACCTGAAAAACATAGAGATATAATAGTAAGAGTTGCTGGATACTGCGCTCAATTTGTTACACTTGACAGAACTACACAAAATGATATTATTTCAAGAACAGAACAAAGAATATAAACATTTATCTTTTAGATAATTTTTATATATAAGTTTTCTCTATACAAGAAGCTAGTAATTTCAGGCTTCTTGTATTTTTTTGTATAATCAACATAACAAAACTCTACTTAAAGACTTTATAAATTGATGTTTTACACTATTTTTTTGGTTATTCACAAGTTGTATTCTAGTGTTTTCAAATATTATTTCATAATATCTTTAGTTATCAAATAAATCTATTATTTTACCAAATATCTCATCAAGTACCTTTCAATATTATCCCCATACTCGTTATCTAAAGTTTCTACTATTTTAAATCCCAGTTCTTCATAAATTTTTTTCGCAGTAAAATTATCTATATCTACAGTAAGCTCTATTTTCTTTATTCCCATTTCTTTCAAAGTTTCCATTACATACTGAAGCAATTTTCTAGCATATCCATTTCTCTCAAATTTTGGCACAGTCGAAACCCCATAAACATAAGCTACTTCTCTATCAAAACTGCTCAAAACTTCAATAACTGACATCAATTCTTCATTTTCATCATTACTTAGCATTGCAAAAACTTTTCCATATTTAGTAAATGGCTTAATGTTCCAGTTTCCAACTGTTGCTTCTCCAAATACTTCATTCTCATGTTTAACAATCTTAAATAACAATTCTGAATCTTTTTTTGCATCCAATACTCTAATCTTATAATTTTTTCCCATGAAAATCATCCTTTCTCATAAATTCTTCATATGATTCATTTTAACACAAAACTAGATTGATTAATTTATAATATTTTATTACACAACATCTTCCTTATTAAATCAATTATTCTAAGTATATTAGAACCTAAATAATATTTATTAAATTAATAAAGCTATATAATATCAAATTTAATTAAAATAACTATAATTTCTTTAGCCAGTTTTAGATTTTTACAAACAATTTAATAACTTACCTTATATAAATACAACCCTTCTGAAGCTGCCAAAATTTTTTTACCATCAACATTAGGTTTTTCCAGTCTTTTCCTGATATAATCTTTTTCTTCATTCCCAAAATAAACTGCAAGTGCTGAACCAATCATAATTCTGACCATTGTTTTCAAAAATCCGTTACCACAAATTTCCACATTCACTTGTTTTTCTCCAAATTTCTCATCATAATAGCATTTCACATAAAAAATCTCTCTCACAGGATTTCTGTAAGCCTTATCTTTTTTCATAAAACTGCTAAAATCATACTTTCCTACAAAATCATTCATTATTTTCTGAAATCTTTCCACATCCACACTTTTTCTCAATCCAGTCACATAATTCGCCTCAAACGGTGTAATATTTTCCTCGTCCCTCATGATATACAAATAAGTTCGACTTTTTGCATTAAATCTCGCATTAAATTTTTTATCTGCTTTCTCAATACTTAATACTTTAACTTCTCTTCTCAGAGATTTATTAATTTGTCTTTTTATAGCCTCAAGCGGAATTTTACTATCAATCACAAAATTAGAAACCTGTTCCATTGCATGAACTCCTTTATCAGTTCTCCCAGATGAAATCATATTTATCTTTTGTGAAAATGTCCTAAAAATAATTTTTTCAATTTCCCCTTGTACAGTTTTCATTCCATTTTGTCTCTGAAACCCACAAAATTTACTTCCATCATACTGATAAACCATCTTTACATTTGTTTTTTCCATTTTTCTCTCTTATTTCTCCAGTTAATAGCTTATTTTAAAATATATATATTTTTTACAACCTAATACTATTTTCCATTTATACTCGAACCCTTTTAAAATTGAACTAATAGAAATTATATAATTTAGGGTTTGAGTAAAATAGTCATAATTTTTGAGTTCTGTTTTAAACTAGTTTTACTATATAACAATTCTATTATAATTTTAGAATAAAAAAATTTAAGAAATATCAAAATTACTTATTATTATAACCAATTTACTTAAAATTTAGAATAAAAATATGTAAAAATCAATAAATTTTCTTATAGTATACCCTAACTTTCTAATTTTTTTTACTAAAATTTTTAAAATATAATTTCTATTTTTTATGGAGTTTAGCATAAATTATAAAAAAAAGAGCAATTTATGCTCTTATATCTATCTGTAATTTTAATTTTTAAATGGTGCGAAAGGTGGGACTCGAACCCACATGTCGAAGACGCTAGATCCTAAGTCTAGTGCGTATACCAATTTCGCCACTCTCGCAAAGTTATTATTAAATTTTTAAATGGTGAGCCATACTGGAATCGAACCAGTGACACCTTGATTAAAAGTCAAGTGCTCTACCGACTGAGCTAATGGCTCGTAGTTATGGGGTGACCGACGGGACTTGAACCCGCGACAACCAGTGCCACAAACTGGCGCTCTACCAACTGAACTACGGTCACCATAATATTTATAACCAAATTGTTCTTATAAATAAAATGGAGCGGGAGACGAGGGTCGAACTCGCGACATTCAGCTTGGAAGGCTGACGCTCTACCAACTGAGCTACTCCCGCAAATTTATAGATGGTCGGTGTAGTAGGATTTGAACCTACGACCCCCTGCTCCCAAGGCAGGTGCGCTACCGAGCTGCGCTATACACCGTTCCAAAGAATAATTCTTATTTCCATTCTCGGACAAGAAATATAATACCATAATTTAAAATAAATGTCAACTACTTTTTTTAGATTTTTGATAATTTCTTTGTATAGATGTCAAACATTTGTTACAAAAATATATTAAAAAAAATATTTCTTCCCTAATGTATCTTTAACCTACTGATTTTCCTTG
>NZ_JBGORW010000018.1 GCF_041538065.1 Leptotrichia hongkongensis
CAAGGAAAATCAGTAGGTTAAAGATACATTAGGGAAGAAATATTTTTTTTAATATATTTTTGTCACAAATGTTTGACATCTATACACTCATTCTATTTTTATTTTTTATAAAATATAGAAAATTTAAGCAAATTATGGTATCATTATAGTAAAATCAATTTGATTTATATATAAAGATTTAATTTGAAAAGTATACTCAAACCTATTTTAAATTAAACTGCTAAAATTATATAAATTTAAGGTTTGAGTAAAATAGTCATAGCTTTTGAGTTTGGTTTTAAATAAGTTTTACTATAATATAAATAAGGCGGAAATGGATATGAAAACATATAACTTGCTTTATGAAAATTTAGAAAATGTGAAAATAAAAGGAGTTACAAAAACAAACATTCCAAAATTTAGGAAATTGGGAGTTTTTACACTTTATGACTTGCTTTATTTTTTTCCAAGAGCTTATGAGAATAGGAGTAATCATAAGAAAATTGTGGAAATTCTGGCAGATGAATTTGTGATTTTACAGGGAACGGTTGTGAATGTGGTTAATCAGTATATAAAGGCTGGAAGGACTATGTTTCGAGCGGTTTTGAGTGACGATAGCGGAATGATTGAGCTTGTGTGGTTTAATAACAGGTTTGTGAAAAATGGTATTCACATTGGCGATGAGATTACAGTTTATGGGAAAGTGAGAAAGACTGTAAAATTTCAGCTTGTAAATCCTGAGTATAAAAAAATCAATCAAGCTAGTTTTGATATGCAGGAACAAAAGCAGATATTACCTATTTATCCGTCTACTGAGTCGCTCAGACAGCAGGCAATTAGAAAAGTTATGGAAAATGCCCTAATGGATTACGGATATTTGTTGCAGGAAAATCTACCAAAGGAATTTTTACAGAAGGAGAAACTGCTTGGAAGAAAAGAGGCAGTTTTAAATATTCATTTTCCAGAAAATGAGGAAAAGCAAAGCAAAGCACGGAAAAGATTTATGCTGGAGGAAATTTTTCTTCTGGAAATGGGAATTTTGCAAAATCGTTTTAGTGTTGACAAGGCAAATAAGAATATTTATAAACTTGAAGACAACAAAAGTCTTGTGAGCAAATTTATAAAGGGTCTGGATTATGATTTGACAAAAGCTCAGAAACGTGTAATAAAGGAAATTTATTCTGAATTAAAGGCTGGAAAGATTGTAAATAGGCTTATTCAGGGGGATGTTGGTTCTGGAAAGACGATTGTTTCATTTATAATGCTTCTTTATATGGTGGAAAACAATTATCAAGGTGTAATTATGGCACCGACAGAAATTCTTGCCACACAGCATTATTTAGGAATTGTAGATGAATTTATGAATCTTGACATACGAGTGGAACTTTTGACTGGAAGTGTGAAGGGAAAGAAAAAGGAAAAACTGCTAAATGAGATAAAAGAAGGACTTGTTGACATTGTAATTGGAACACATTCTCTAATAGAGGACAATGTAATTTTCAAAAATCTTGGGCTAATTGTAATTGATGAACAGCATAGGTTTGGGGTAACACAGCGAAAACTTTTACGTGACAAGGGAAATCTTGCCAATTTAATTGTTATGAGTGCCACTCCGATTCCACGTTCACTTGCACTTACAATTTATGGAGATTTAGATGTATCAATTATTGACGAGTTGCCTGCTGGGAGAAGTCCGATTAAGACAAAATGGATACAAAATGAAATTGACAGACAAAAAATGTATAACTTTATGGAAAAGAAAATGAAAGAGGGACGGCAAGTATACATAGTATCGCCATTAATTGAAGAAAGTGAAAGCCTGAATGTAAAATCAGCACAGGAAACATACGAAGAATACATTTCAATTTTTCCAAATAGAAAAATTGGGCTTATGCATGGACGGCAAACTTACAAGGAAAAGCAGAAAGTCATGGAACAGTTTAAAAATCACGAACTTGATATTCTAGTTTCCACAACAGTAATCGAAGTTGGAGTAAACGTGCCAAATGCCTCAATTATGGTAATCCGTGACGCTCAAAGATTTGGACTTTCTTCCCTTCACCAGCTACGTGGAAGAGTTGGACGTGGAAAATATCAGTCCTACTGCTTTTTAGAATCTGAAACAACAAATGAAATTTCAACAAAAAGACTGGAAGTTATGGAAGAAACAACAGATGGATTCAAAATCGCCGAAGAAGATTTAAAGCTGCGTAATTCAGGAGAAATCTTGGGAACAAGGCAAAGTGGAGTATCTGATATGCTTTTTACCGACATTGTAAAAAATGTAAAAGAAATCAAATTTGTACGTGATTTTGTAATAGAATATCTGGAAAAAAATGATGGGAAAATAGAAAATGAATTTTTGAAAATGGATATTTATAAGAAGTTTTTTAGCAATGAAACGGAATAATGAAATGAATTGTAAAATTATTTTTAAATAAAATTATTATATTTAAATTTTAGGATTTTACATTTGGAAAACATTAAATAAGCAAAATTTCGTTAAAGGAAAAATAACTGTTTGAGCGTAGTTTTTACGAAGCGAGTTTTATTTTTTCTTTATAAGAAAGTTTTGCGTAAAGCGGGGTTGTAAGGGCATAGCGTTTGATGCCCTTACGTTACAAAAAATTGAGTAAAAAAATATAAAAATTATTATTAATCATAATATTTATAAATAAAATTATAAAAGTCTTTAAGATAGATACTTAAGAATTAAACTTTATTTTTTAAATAGTGTTTAATATAAGTTAGATTTATTTAATGTTACTAATTTATTTTTGGAAAAATTTCAAAATGATAAGGAGAAGTTTTGTGAAACAGTATTTGGCAGATTTTGGGCTGCTTTTTGTAGGGATATTTTGGGGACTTGGATTTGTATTTGTGAAGATTGGGCTGAATACAGGAGTTGATCCGTTTTATTTGTCAGCGGTTAGATTTCTTGTGGGAGGGATTATTCTTTATGGGATTTTCTTTAGAAAAATAGGAAAATTCACAAAAAATGATGTTCTTGCTGGAGTAATTGTTGGAATTTTTCAATTTTTTGGATACGCTTTTCAAACTTATGGGGCAATGCTCACGACTGCTAGTAAAAATGCCTTCTTTACATCAATTAACGTTATAATTGTTCCTTATATTTTTTGGTTTTTGCACAAAAAACGTCCTGATATTTTTGCATTTCTGGCTTCGGTTATTTGTGTAATGGGAGTTGCTGTGATAAGTTTTGACAGGAAGATGAATCTTGCAAATCTTAATTTTGGCGATATTTTGACAATTATAAGTGCGATATTTTTTGCAGGGCAAATTGCTACGAATGGATATTTCAGCAAAAAAGTTGAACCTTTAAAACTTGTCATTATGCAGATGTTTGTAGCGGGAATATTGTTTGTGGCAAATATTTTTATCTTTTCAGATACGAGCAAAATTCAAAAGCCTACAGGAATGATGCTGATTGCGATAATTTATTTAACAATCTTCTCAACGGCGATACCAACAGTATTACAGACATTCTGTCAAAAATATACAACTTCCACAAGAGCTTCAGTGCTAATGTCAACAGAATCACTTTTTGCACCACTTTTTGCATTTTTTATATTAAGTGAAAGATTATCACTTAGAGTGGCAATTGGGGCTGGATTAGTACTTTTTGCAGTACTTGTATCGGAAACAAAATTCGGATTTAGGAAGTTAATTGATTGAAAAATTTAATTTTGATATTTATAACATTCTGTTGAAATTAGTAATTTTAAATTTCTAGAAATAACAACTTTTTTAGTTTATTGAAATAATTGTTATAAGTAAAATTTATCAAGCAAAATTTCATTAAGAGAAAAAGAACTGTTTGAGCTTTTGGAATGTATTTAAAGTAAAATTTATTTTTCATATTAGAATAGTCGAGTATTCAAAAACAAGTTTTCATTTATAAGAAAGTTTTGCGTCAAGCGGGAGTAGTTCGTAGAACTTTCGCCATAATTGTTAAGTGCTAATCAATTCAAAGATGTTAAAGTAACTGATATTGTGAAATAAGAGATATGGCGTTTGATACCTCTGCGTTAAAAAAACTAATATGAAAAATTCAGAAAAACAATTAGCTTGGTAGTAGAAATAATTTAAAATAAAATTTAAATAAAAAATTAATTGATGTTTTGTATTAAAATTTATCAAATAATATGATAAAATAAAATGGGTAATAATGAGTTTAATAAGGAGAGAAAAAATAAAAATGAAAATAGTTTTATATGGACATCCAACTTTACGTGAAAAATCAGAAAAAGTTGACGTAGTTGATGATAATATAAGAGAAATTTTAGATGAAATGGTTGCTCTTATGAGAAAAGCCAATGGAGTGGGACTTGCTGCAAATCAGGTGGATATTGCCAAAAGATTTTTTGTGCTGGAACACGAAGGAGTTGTAAAAAAAGTTATTAATCCAGAAATTTTGGAGTTTTCTGAAGAAATTGCAGATATGGAGGAAGGATGCTTGAGCATTCCTGGAGTTTTTAAGAAAGTAAACCGTCCTGCGAAAATTAAAGTGAAATATTTGAATGAAAATGGGGAAGAAGTCATTGAAGAACTCGATGAAATGTGGGCTAGGGCATTTCAGCACGAATTTGATCACATAGAAGGGATCCTGTTTACAGACAAACTTTCGGTTATGAATAAAAGATTAGTTGCTAAAAAATTAGATGTTCTAAAGAAAGATTTTGCAAAAGGCAGAATTTACAGGGACTTGGACTAATAAAGTCAGGAAAGTGAGAAATTAAATGAAGACAATATTTATGGGAACACCAGAATTTGCAATACCAAGTCTGGAAGTTGTATTTAAAAATACTGAATTACAGCTTATTTTTACAAAAGAGGATAAAATAAATGCCAGAGGAAATAAAATTATATTTTCTCCCGTAAAGCAGTTTGGAATTGATAATAATGTGGAAATTATTCAGCCCAAAAAAATGAAGGATGAAGAAGTTATAAACAAAATTAAGGAAGTGAATCCTGATTTAATCGTAGTTGTAGCTTATGGAAAAATTTTGCCAAAAGAAATAATTGATATTCCAAAATATGGAATAATAAACGTGCATTCTTCACTTTTGCCGAAATATAGAGGAGCTTCGCCTATTCATTCCGCTATTTTAAATGGGGACACTGAAACAGGTGTAAGCATAATGTATATTGAGGAAGGGCTTGATTCTGGAGATGTAATTTTAAAGGAATATTGTAAAATTGCAGAAGATGATACGCTTGGGACTCTGCACGATAAATTGAAGAATTTGGGAGCGGTTGGACTTGAAAAAGCGTTGAAACTGATTGAAAATGGGGAAGTTCAGGCAGAAAAGCAGGATGATAGCAAAGCCACTTTAGTAAAGCCGATTACAAAGGAACAGTCAAAAATCAACTGGAATAGCACAAAAGAAGTTATCTACAATCAAATTCGTGGATTAAACCCATTTCCAGCGGCACATACTTCCAACGAAAAAGGTGAAAACATAAAAATTTACAAAAGTGAAAAAATTGAAAAAAAATATGAAGATGAATCAGAAAATGGTACAATTGTCGAAATTATCAATAAAAAAGGGCCTGTTGTAAAAGTCGCAAATGGAGGATTATTGATTTTGGAGGCAAAATTTGAAGGGAAAAAACTTCAAAAGGGAGTAGATATTATTAATGGACGTAAAATGGTAATTGGAGAAAAATTATTGTATAGCAATTCTAGTTCAAAATAAGAATGGAAGGCTAGATTGTAATTTTCTAATTTTCATAGGAGGAAATATGAAGTTAAAAAAAATGGAAATTTCTGAAAGAGTTGTACAAAGATTGACAGAATATTTATCTATTCTAAAAGAAGTCCGAAAACAGTATAACGAAATAAATTCCATCGAACTTGCTAAAATTATGAACACTACTTCTGCTCAGGTACGTAAAGATTTATCAACATTTGGTGAGTTTGGTGTACGAGGGAAAGGTTATGATATAGATAATCTGATAGAAATTATTACAAAAATTCTTGGAATTGATAAAATTAACAATGTGATAATTGTAGGACACGGTAAGATGGGAGAAATGCTTTCTTCAAATCTCGATGTTCTAGGTGAAGGATTTAAAATTGTTGGGATATTTGACAAGGATAAGAATAAGATTGGGAAAACAGCTGCTAATAATTTAATTGTTCAGGATATACAAAATGTTGATGAATTTATAAAAAATATGAAGAATAATTCTGATACAAGAATTGAAATGGCTATTTTAGCAGTTGTAAAAGAACAGGCGCAAATTGCAGCAGAAGGTCTTGTAAAAAGTGGAATTTCTGCAATACTTAACATGACAACTTATAAATTGGAATTAGATAAAAACATAAAAGTTGTAGATATGGATATTTCAGCAAAGTTACAGGAATTAAATTTCTGGAGAATAAATAATATAAGCGAAAAAATATAATATCGAAAGGAGAACCTGTTAAATTTAATTTAGCAGGAAAGCTATGACTATAATTGATGGAAAGGCACTTTCAGAAAAGATTTTGATAGAAATTGAACAGGAACATAGTGAACTGGAAAAGAAAGTTGGCAGAAAAGCTGGACTTGCGGTAATTATAGTAGGAGAAAATTCTGCTTCACAAATTTATGTAAGAAATAAAATAAAAGCTTGTGAAAGAGTTGGATTTTATTCTGAAACAATTAGACTTGATGAAAATATTACAGAAGAAAATTTACTTTCAGAAATAAAAAAATTAAATAATAATAGCAATATAGACGGAATTTTGGTACAATTACCACTTCCTAAACATATTGATGAATTAAATATTGTAAATGCAATTTTAGCTGAAAAGGATGTTGATGGATTTCATACGACAAACATTGGTAAAATGATGATTGGAGATGAATCAGGATTTTTGCCTTGCACACCAGCTGGAGTGATTCAGATGTTTGAAGAATATAATATTGATTTGAAAGGAAAAGATGTCCTTGTGATTGGACAAAGTAACATTGTGGGAAAACCAATGACACTTTTGTTAATGCAAAGGCACGCAACGGTTCAAACTTGTAATTCAAAAACAAAAAATCTATCTGAAAAATTACAAAAAGCAGATGTAGTAATAGCAGCCGCAGGTTATCCAAAATTAGTAAAAGCATCTGATGTAAAGGAAGGTGTAGTTGTGATTGATGTTGGAATAAACCGTGTGGATGGAAAGTTATGTGGAGATGTGGATTTTGAAGAAGTTTCTAAAAAAGCCTCTTTCATTACTCCAGTTCCCGGCGGTGTTGGTCCAATGACAATTGCAATGCTAATAAAGAATACGTTTAAATCATATAATCAAAAAATAAATAAGACTAAATAAAAAGAAAGTGAGAAAATTAATGAAAGATAAAATTAAATTTATTGAAAAATTAGCCGAAAGTATGAATGAAAATAAAATTGAATCAGTAAAATACGAAGACAATAATTTTGAAGTTTCATTGACTAAGAAAAAGAAAGAAAGAAATGTCATAGTAAATAATGCGTTAGCTCAACCTATGACTACAGCACCATCAAATATTCCGCAGGAAGTACAACCGCAAGAAACATCTGCACCAGTACAGGAAGCATCTTCTGAAGAAATTTCAGGAACACAAATTACTTCCCCAATGGTTGGTACTTTTTATGCATCACCATCGCCAACAGCTTCTTCATTTGTAAAAGAGGGGGATTCCGTTACAGAAGGACAGACACTTTGTATAGTAGAGGCAATGAAACTTATGAATGAAGTAAAATCAACAGTTGCAGGAAAAGTAAAAAAAATACTTGTTAAAGACAAGGATAGTATAAAAAAAGGTCAGACATTAATGATTATTGAATAATTTTTATAAAAATAAAAAATAAAGAAGGGATAAAATTTGGAAGAGAAGAGGATTTTGTTAGATATTATTCTATTATTGGTTTTATTGTTTTTTACATCGTTTTTATCAGCTGCAGAGTCAGCATTGTCATCGCTTAAGCAGATACATTTAAAAAGTGATTCAAAAGAAAAGGAGAAAACAAAGGAAAGCGAACTTTTAAAACTTTGGCTGGAAAATCCAAATGAATTACTTACAACACTTCTGTTTGTGAAGACAATCTCTTATTCTTCAATGGTTTTTACAGGAGTTTATTTAATAAAAAGAATTTATGCAGAAAATCTTTTTGTAGGAATTTCATTTTTTGTGTTAATTGTTCTTATCCTGATATTTTCT
The DNA here is from genome assembly GCF_041538065.1 of Leptotrichia hongkongensis. Lineage (NCBI taxonomy): Bacteria > Fusobacteriati > Fusobacteriota > Fusobacteriia > Fusobacteriales > Leptotrichiaceae > Leptotrichia > Leptotrichia hongkongensis. The sequence goes on from NZ_JBGORW010000018.1 coordinate 8,184, forward strand.
GAAATGGTACCGAGGCTGATAGCAAGAAACAACATCTACGGAGTTTCTAAAACATTAATAATTCCGTTAAATACAATACGAATTGTATTAAAACCGCTAATTCGCTTATTTATACATATTTCAAGATTTATTGTTGGAATATTCAAGATAAAGGTAAAAGATCAAATGTTTGAAATAACAGAAGATGAAATTTTAACATTTTTAAAGGCGGGAACAGAAAGCGGTGTGTTTGAAGAAGGCGAAGAGGAAATGATTACCAGTATTTTTGAATTTTCCGAAACAACAGTCAAGGAAATACTTACTCCACGAAGAGATGTATTTGCATTGGAAGCAGAAAGCAAAATAGATGATGTATGGGATGAAATTTTAGATCAAGGTTTTACACGTATCCCAATTTACACAGAAACAATTGACAAAATAGTAGGAACAGTCCATATGAAAGATTTACTCCGTTACGATAAGCAAACTGGAGAAAATCCTCCAATAAAGGATTTTATGAAAGAAGCCTACTTTGTTCCAATTACAAAATCTTTGATAGAATTGCTAGAAGAATTCAAGTTAAAGCAGCTTCATATGGCAATAGTTATTGATGAATATGGAGGAACACAGGGAATCGTAACAATTGAAGATTTGTTGGAAGAAATTGTTGGAGAAATAAGAGATGAATTTGATCAGGAAGAAGAAAATATTCAGCAAATTCGTGAAAAAATATTTGATATAAAAGGAGATACGCCTATTGAGGAAGTAAACGATAAATTGGATATAGAAATTCCTTTATCTGAAGAATACGATACAATCTCTGGATATATTCAAGACAAGCTGGGAAAAGTTGCCGATGTATTTGATCAAGTAAAAGACGATAAATTTATATTAAAAGTGACTGATATGGATAATAAGCGTGTGGAAAGAGTAAGAGCGATTATTATTGATCAGGAGGAAGAAAGAGAGAAATAAGGAGAAAAAATGGAAGAAGTTAGACCACGAATACGTGTGGCAGGAATTCTCATAGAAGATAATAAAATTCTGCTAATTCAACATCACAAAAATAACAAAAAATACTGGCTTATTCCTGGCGGTGGAAATGATTGGGGCGAAACTACAAAAGAAGCCTTAATTCGTGAATATAAGGAAGAAACAAATATGGATATAGAAGTTGATGAATTTTTGTTCTTTTCAGAAACAATTTCCCCAGATAAGAAACGTCATGTTTTAAATCTGTTTTATAAAATACACCGTAATAATAAAAATGATAGTATCATAAAATTAGGAGAAGAAGCAGTTTTGACAGATTTGAAATTTGTAACAAAGGAAGAATTGGAAACAATGACAATTTATCCGAATATTAAAGAAAATTTATTAAAATTAATGAATAATGAAAAAATAAGAACTGATTTAGGAAGTTTATGGAATGATTAATTAAGAAATATTTATATGTAGTCTATTAGCTGTATTATAAGTTAAATAAATCACTGAATCATAAATTTTATGTATTTAATATTTTTATAAAAACAATAAAGATAATAACTATTGGTTTTTGAAAATTATAACATTTATGTCAGTAAAATTGTTTTTGGTTTATAAAATACTGTTACATCTTAAATTTATTAAAAATTAAATTAATTCAAACAATACGAACCAAAAATTCATAAGTATAGTTGCACACAGAATTATCGTTAATTATATAATTGTAGAAAAGAGGAAGAAGAAAAAATGAAAATAGAAGAAAAAGAAAAAATAGAAAAATTAATTCGTTCGGTAGAAGATTTTCCAGAAAAAGGAGTAATTTTTAGAGATATTACAACAGCGTTAAAAGATAAAGAAGGGCTGGAAATCATCATAAAGGATTTTACAGACAGATACAAGAATAAAGGAATAGACTATGTAGTAGGAGCTGACGCAAGGGGATTTATTTTCGGAGCTGCAATAGCTTATAATATTGGAGCAGGATTTGTTCCTGCAAGAAAGCCTGGAAAATTACCTGCAGAAGTTGAAAGTGTAGAGTATTCTTTGGAATATGGTAAAAATAGTATAGAAATCCATAAAGATGCCTTTGAAAAAAATTCGAAAATATTGATTGTTGATGATTTGTTAGCTACAGGAGGAACCGCCAAAGCAATGGTTCAATTAGTAGAAAAATTAGAAGCAGAAGTATATGAATTAGCGTTTATGATAGAATTATCAGATTTAAAAGGACGAGAATTTCTTAAAGGGTATGAAGTCTACTCACAACTAAAATATTAATAAACTTCAAAAGGGATCTTTCTAATTACCATGATTAGAAAAATTCCTTTTTTTATACACAATTTTTTATATAAAAGTTATAATAATAGATAATAGGTTATTTATAAATTTTAAATCATATAATGTTTAATATTAACAGGGAGTTAACTTTTTTATATTGTATTAACTCTCGTTGTTAAGTAATGAAATTATTACAAATTTTTCTGAATAAGGAAAATAAATATAATATTTTTAAATAATTAAAATATAATTTTAATTTTTTTAATAAAGTCTATTATAAATAAATCATCGGAGCATTTTTCTATACTGAAAAAACTATCTAAACATGGCAAGTTTTTATCAATTCTAAAGAATATCGTAGATAAGTTATAGGCTATTACGTAGTAATATTATTACAATTAGGATAAACCTTTATTACAAAATAAGGATTTGTGGCAACAAGTAATTCTGCGGAAATAAAAAGAAAAAACATAGTAATATAAAAAAATAATTATTAATCAAGATATAGTAAAAATAATTTAATTGGATGATATGAATTAGCTATTAAACAACACTATTATAAAAATTTATTCCTATTTTTAAACAGAGGTTAGTATTAGTAAAAATAGTAATTTTAAGGTTTTTTCTAAGGAGTAAAAAATGGTTTACGAATAAAAATATGAAAAAAACTTTGAAAAAATGGAAAAAAGTAGTTGACAAAGGAGAGGGGATATGATAATATATATCTTGTCGATACGAAAAAGTATCGCAGGACAATAGAAGATAA
>NZ_JBGORW010000019.1:0-3313 GCF_041538065.1 Leptotrichia hongkongensis
GAGCTGTATAATGAAAAATAGGCAAAAAAAAATTCCATAGAAGGAAATCAGAAGAGAAGCGGTATAAAAAGAATGGCGTCCCCGGTTGGACTCGAACCAACGGCCCTCTGATTAACAGTCAGATGCTCTAACCGGCTGAGCTACGGAGACGCAAAGAAAAAAAAGTTTGGCGGCTTCCTATTTTCCCGGGACGAATCCAAGTATCGTAGGCGCAGGCAGACTTAACTGCCGGGTTCGAAATGTGACCGGGTGTATCCCTGCCGCTATGATCACCAAACTTTTGAATATAAATTGAATTGCCTAAGGCAATGGGAAATAAATAGCAGAAGCAAAAGACTACATAAAAAGCATACGTAATATTAGTACCAGTCAGCTGAACGCATTGCTGCGCTTGCACCCCTGGCCTATCGACCATGTGTTCTCCATGGATACTGCGAGCACTCATCTCAAAGCCGGCTTCCCGCTTAGATGCTTTCAGCGGTTATCCGTTCCAGACGTGACTACTCAGCCGTGCCACTGGCGTGACAACTGATACATCAGAGGTCTGTCCAACCCGGTCCTCTCGTACTAAGGTCAGATCTTTTCAGTGCTCAAGCGCCTGCAGTGGATAGGGACCGAACTGTCTCACGACGTTCTGAACCCAGCTCGCGTGCCTCTTTAATGGGCGAACAGCCCAACCCTTGGGACCTTCTCCAGCCCCAGGATGAGACGAGCCGACATCGAGGTGCCAAACACTTCCGTCGATATGGACTCTTGGGAAGTATCAGCCTGTTATCCCCGGGGTAGCTTTTATCCGTTGAGCGACGGTCCTTCCATTCGGAACCGCCGGATCACTAACTCCCACTTTCGTGCCTGCTCGACCCGTCAGTCTTGCAGTCAAGCTCCCTTATGCGTTTGCACTCTTAGGCTGATTTCCATCCAGCCTGAGGGAACCTTTGAACGCCTCCGTTACTCTTTGGGAGGCGACCGCCCCAGTCAAACTGCCCATCTAGCACTGTCTCCGTTTCCAGATTAGAATTCCGACGGCATATGGTTGGTATTCCAACGGCGACTCTGCCAAGACTGACGCCTTGGCTTCACAGTCTCCCAACTATCCTATACACATGCGGCCAGAACCCAATGCCAAACTACAGTAAAGCTCCACGGGGTCTTTCCGTCCTACTGCAGGTAGCCGGTATCTTCACCGGCATTACAACTTCACCAGGTCTCCAGCCAAGACAGCTCCCAAATCATTTCACCATTCGTGCAGGTCGGAACTTACCCGACAAGGAATTTCGCTACCTTAGGACCGTTATAGTTACGGCCGCCGTTCACCGGGGCTTCAATTTGAGTCTCTCAACCCTCCTCTTAACCTTCCGGCACTGGGCAGGTGTCAGCCCATATACGTCGCCTTTCAGCTTAGCATAGACCTGTGTTTTTGGTAAACAGTTGCTTGGGACTCTTCACTGCGGCCTGTTTCCCCTCAGGGCGTCTCTCCCTTCAGGTATGTCAGGCACCCCTTCTCCCGAAGTTACGGGGCCATTTTGCAGAGTTCCTTAGCTAGAGTTATCCTGTCGGCCTTAAGTTTCTCACTCTGTCCACCTGTGTCGGTTTACAGTACGGGCGCTGGTTCTCATCGATAGAAGTTTTTCTCGGCAGTGTAGGATCTGCGGCTTATGCAAGATGCACTTACCCGTCAGGTCTCACATTTAGGCATGCGGATTTTCCTGCATGCCCATGCTACGCCCTTAGAAAGGCTATTCCGTCAGCCTTCCCGCATACCTTCCTGCGTCACTCCGTCTCTCAGGCGATAACAGCGGTACAGGAATATTAACCTGTTTTCCATTCGCCATCACATTTTTGCTTATGCTTAGGTCCCGACTCCCCCAGGGCGGACAAACCTTCCCCTGGAAACCTTGGACTTCCGGCCGGCGGGATTCTCACCCGCCTTCTCGCTACTCATTCCTGCATTCTCACTTCTGATACCTCCAGAATGGCCTTGCGGCATTCCTTCAACGGCCTACAGAACGCTCTCCTACCAGGCGTGCAAGCACGCCTCCGCAGCTTCGGTTTATGTCTTAGCCCCGTTACATCTTCGGCGCAGATACTCTCGACCAGTGAGCTATTACGCACTCTTTCAAGGCATGGCTGCTTCTAAGCCAACCTCCTGGTTGTCTGTGAATATCCACCTCCTTTCCCACTTAGACATAATTAGGGACCTTAGCTGGCGGTCTGGGCTGTTCCCCTCTCGTCCGCGGACCTTGTCATCCACGGACTCACTCCTGGCTATTAATATGCGGTATTCGCAGTTTGCTTGATTTCGGTAAGCAGTACGCCCCCTAGACCATACAGAGCTCTACCCCCGCATATCTTCATGCCAAGGCTGCACCTAAATGCATTTCGGAGAGAACGAGCTATCTCCTAGTTCGATTGGCTTTTCACCCCTAGACCTATCTCATCTCCCAACTTTTCAACGGCGGTGAGTTCGGCCCTCCACTGAGTCTTACCTCAGCTTCAGCCTGGACAGGCCTAGATCACTAGGTTTCGCGTCTATGGCTGGCGACTTGTCGCCCTGTTAAGACTCGGTTTCCCTTCGGCTCCGTTCTATTAACCTTGCCACCAGCCATAACTCGCAGGATGATTAACCAAAATCCACGCAGTCACACATAAAGTGCTCCTACCGTTTGTAAGCACACGGTTTCAAATTCTGTTTCACTCCCTTGCTCAGGGTTCTTTTCACCTTTCCCTCACGGTACTCTTCACTATCGGTCAACAGCAGTATTTAGCCTTGCGTGATATGGTCCACGCTGATTCACGCCAGATTCCTCGTGCCTGACGCTACTCGGGTGCTTCCAGTCGCAGCATATGCTTTATGTTCTACAGGACTATCACCTTCTTCGGTCCAGCTTCCCAGCTGGTTCCACTTACACATATGCGGCTTAAGCATTATGACAATCCGCTAATGGAAGTCCCACAACCCCGTGCCAGCAACGCTGTCCGCTTGGCACTGGCACGGTTTAGGCTCCTCCCCGTTCGCTCGCCGCTACTCAGGGAATCGTTTTTACTTTCTTTTCCTCCCGCTACTTAGATGTTTCAGTTCGCGGGCTTACCGTTTTCACGCATGCCCTCCAGACATGCAGGTTTACCCATTCGGAAATCCGGGGATCGCTGATCATGTGCATCTCCTCCCGGCTTATCGCAGCTTATCACGTCCTTCATCGGCTGCTGTTGCCTAGGCATCCTCCGTGTGCCCTTGTTAGCTTTTTCTCCAGAATAACTTTTACTCCAGTTTAATTGTAATCTTTTACCTACTATTCATTTCCCATTGTCCTAG
>NZ_JBGORW010000019.1:3487-5206 GCF_041538065.1 Leptotrichia hongkongensis
AGACATAAGAAGAAGCTGTGCATGTTGCTCCTTAGAAAGGAGGTGATCCATCCGCACCTTCCGGTACGGATACCTTGTTACGACTTCACCCCAATCACTATCCACACCTTAGATGCCTTCCTCCTTGCGGTTGGACCAGCAGCTTCAGGTGCAGACAACTCTCGTGGTGTGACGGGCGGTGTGTACAAGACCCGAGAACGTATTCACCGCAGCATTGCTGATCTGCGATTACTAGCGATTCCAGCTTCATGAAGCCGAGTTGCAGGCTTCAATCCGAACTTGGACCGGCTTTAAAGATTCGCTCGGCGTTGCCGCCTGGCTGCTCTCTGTACCGGCCATTGTAGCACGTGTGTAGCCCAGATCATAAGGGGCATGATGACTTGACGTCATCCCCACCTTCCTCCTGCTCTTCGCAGGCAGTCTCGCTAGAGTCCCCAACTTAATGATGGCAACTAACGATAGGGGTTGCGCTCGTTGCGGGACTTAACCCAACATCTCACGACACGAGCTGTCGACAGCCATGCACCACCTGTCTCTGCGTTCCCGAAGGCACTGCCCGTTCTCACGGGCATTCGCAGGATGTCAAGATCTGGTAAGGTTCCTCGCGTTGCGTCGAATTAAACCACATGCTCCACCGCTTGTGCGGGTCCCCGTCAATTCCTTTGAGTTTCAGCCTTGCGGCCGTACTCCCCAGGCGGATTACTTATCGCATTTGCTTCGGCACGGACACTCTTCATGCCCACACCCAGTAATCATCGTTTACAGCTAGGACTACCAGGGTATCTAATCCTGTTTGCTCCCCTAGCTTTCGCACTTCAGCGTCAGTTACCGTCCAGTGAACTATCTTCATCATCGGCATTCCTGCACATATCTACGAATTTCACCTCTACTCGTGCAGTTCCGTCCACCTCTCCGATACTCTAGCCCTGTAGTTTCCGGGGCAGGCCTGCGGTTGAGCCGCAGGTTTTCACCCTAGACTTACAGGGCCGCCTAGATGCCCTTTATGCCCAATAATTCCGGATAACGCTTGCGACATACGTATTACCGCGGCTGCTGGCACGTATTTAGCCGTCGCTTCTTCTGCAGGTACCGTCACTTTCTTCTTCCCTGCTGAAAGCACTTTACAATCCGAAAACCTTCTTCGTGCACACAGAATTGCTGGATCAGGGTTGCCCCCATTGTCCAATATTCCCCACTGCTGCCTCCCGTAGGAGTAAGGGCCGTATCTCAGTCCCCTTGTGGCCGTTCACCCTCTCAGGCCGGCTACCTATCATCGCCTTGGTGGGCCGTTACCCCACCAACTAGCTAATAGGACGCAAGGCTCTCCTGCAGCGTCTCCTTTCATCAGGCCGGCATGCGCCAGCCTGACAATACCAGGTGTTATCAGTCGTTTCCGTCTGTTATCCCTGTCTGCAGGGCAAGTTCCTTACGCGTTACTCACCCGTCCGCCTTGGCTAGACTGCGCAAACGCAGCTTCGCCAATGACTTGCATGTGTTAAGCATTCTGTCAGCGTTCATCCTGAGCCAGGATCAAACTCTTCATTCAATATATTTCTCATATATTTTATTTCACCTTAGTTTTGACGAGTTTCTTGCCTTGCAGGCAAGTACTCTTGACTTTTATTTATATCTTACACATTGTTGCTTCTTCTATTCTTATCTTCTATTGTCCTGCGATACTTTTTCGTATCGACAAGATATATATTATCATATCCCCTC
>NZ_JBGORW010000020.1 GCF_041538065.1 Leptotrichia hongkongensis
TACGTTTACGTGTGGTTTGCTTCTCTCGAATTTAGCTTTTGCCATTTTAATTTTTCCTCCATTATTTCTTTAATTTTTAAATTTTTTTAAGATTTTTAAGATTTTTATTGTTATTTTAAATTTTTATTATTTTCCTTGTCTTTCATCAATTACTTGTTGAGCAATATTTTTTGGAACTTCTACATATTTTTCAAATTCCATTGAGTAAGATGCTCTTCCTTGTGTTTTCGATCTCAAGTCAGTTGCATAACCGAACATTTGTGATAAAGGTACTTCTGCACTAATAATTTTTGCATTATTTCTGTCAGTCATTCCTGAAACTTGTCCACGTCTTGAGTTCAAATCTCCAATTACGTCTCCCATGTATTCTTCTGGAGTAGTAACTTCTACTTTGAAGATTGGTTCCAATAATACTGGATTAGCGGCTCTAAGTCCTTTTTTAACTGCCATTGAACCTGCTATTTTAAATGCCATTTCTGATGAATCGACTTCATGGTAAGATCCATCATACAATGTAACTTTTATATCTTGAACAGGGTATCCTGCGACAACTCCTGCTTCTAACGCTTCTTGAATTCCTTTATCTACTGCTGGAATATATTCTCTTGGAATAGCTCCTCCAGTAATTTCATTAATAAATTCGTAACCTTTTCCGTGATTAGCTTCAACTTTCATCTTAACATGTCCGTATTGTCCACGTCCTCCAGATTGTTTTGCATATTTTTCTTCAATATCTGCTAATCCATTGATTGTTTCTCTATAAGCAACTTGTGGTTTACCAACATTTGCTTCCACTTTGAATTCACGTTTCATTCTATCTACGATGATTTCCAAGTGTAACTCTCCCATTCCTGCAATAAGTGTTTGTCCAGTTTCTTGGTTAGTTGATACTTTAAATGTTGGATCTTCTTCTGCAAGTTTTGAAAGAGCTGTTCCCATTTTTTCCTGATCGGCTTTAGTTTTTGGTTCAACTGCGATTTGGATAACTGTATCAGGGAATTCCATTTTTTCTAGGATAATTGGAGCATTTTCAGCACACAATGTATCTCCTGTTGTAGTATCTTTTAGTCCAACTGCCGCAGCTATATCTCCAGAGTAAACTACATCAAGTTCTTCTCTTTTGTTAGCGTGCATTTGAAGCAATCTTCCCATTCTTTCTTTTTTACCTTTTGTTGAGTTTAATACATAAGATCCTTTTTCTAGTACTCCTGAATAAACTCTAAAGAATGATAATCTTCCAACAAATGGATCTGTAATGATTTTAGACACCAATGCTGAGAATGGAGCATCGTCTCCCATTTCTCTTTCAATAGGTTCTTCAGTTTTAGGATCAGTTCCTTTAATTTTTCCACCGTTAATATCTAGTGGTGATGGCATGTAGGCAACTACTGCATCAAGTAACGGTTGAATTCCTTTATTTTTGAATGCTGTTCCACACAATACAGGTACAACAGTTCCTTCAATTGTAGCAACTCTTAATGCTTTTTTGATTTCTTCTTCAGAGATTTCTTCTCCTCCAAAATATTTTTCCATCAATTCATCATCAGTTTCAACTACAGATTCAATCATATGTTCTCTTGCTGTTTGAGCATCATCTAACAACTCTGCCCTAACATCAACAACTTCATAATCTGCTCCCATAGTTTCATCTTTAAATAGGTATTCTTTCATTGTTACCAAGTCGATAATTCCTTCAAAATTATCTTCTGCACCAATTGGCAATTGGATTGGTACACCATTTCCACCTAATTTTTCTTTGATGTCGTTTACACACATGTTAAAGTCTGCTCCGACTCTATCCATTTTGTTAAAAAAAGCCATTCTTGGTACGTTATATTTGTCAGCTTGTCTCCAAACTGTTTCTGATTGAGGTTGCACTCCGTCAACTGCTGAGAACACCGCAACTGCTCCATCCAATACTCTTAATGATCTTTCTACCTCAACTGTAAAGTCAACGTGGCCTGGTGTATCTATTATGTTTATTCTGTGTCCATTCCAGAATGCTGTTGTTGCAGCTGATGTAATTGTGATTCCTCTTTCTTGTTCTTGTTCCATATAGTCCATCGTAGCAGCTCCTTCATGAACTTCTCCGATTTTATGGTTTACACCTGTATAAAACAAAATTCTTTCAGTAGTAGTTGTTTTTCCGGCGTCTATATGTGCCATGATACCAATGTTTCTAGTATCTTTCAAAGCAACTTTTCTTGCCATTTAAATTTTCCTCCTTATTTTTATAAGCTACTTCTTATTTAAGAAGTATATTTGAAATTTGAAACAATATTTTTATAAATCCAGTTCTGAAAAAACGAATTTTGTAAAAATATAACTTTTTTTGAATACTTAATAAATTTCTTCAAACAAATAAGATTACCATTTGTAATGTGCGAACGCTCTGTTTGCTTCAGCCATTTTATATGTATCTTCTTTTTTCTTAATTGATCCACCTTCATTGTTGGCAGCTGCAATTAATTCTTTTTTAAGTTTAGCAACCATTCCGTATTCTTTTCTTTCTCTTGTATATCTAACTAACCATCTAATTGCTAATGTTTGCTGTCTTTCTTTTCTTACTTCAACTGGTACTTGGTAAGTTGCCCCTCCGATTCTTCTAGATCTTACTTCTAATTGAGGTCTTACATTTTCCATTGCTCTTCTGAATACTTCAATTCCTTCTTCTTGAGTTTCTTCAGTTATTTGTTGCAATGCTGTATAAAAAATATTTTCAGCTAATGATTTTTTCCCATCTTTCATTAATCCATTAATGAATTTAGTTACTACTTTATCGTTAAATTGAGAATCTGGTAATACATCTCTTCTTTCCGCTCTTCTTCTTCTTGACACTTAATTGTCCTCCTTACTTTTTTAAAATTTAATTACCCTTTTTTAGCTCCGTATCTTGATCTACCTTGTTTTCTGTTTACAACTCCTGCTGTATCCAATGCTCCTCTGATTATTTTATATCTAACCCCCGGCAAATCTTTTGTTCTTCCTCCTCTTAAAAGAACGATACTATGTTCTTGTAAGTTGTGTCCGATTCCTGGAATATAAGCAGTAACTTCGATTCCATTTACTAATTTAACCCTTGCTACCTTTCTTAAGGCTGAGTTAGGTTTTTTAGGTGTAGTTGTATATACTCTTACACAAACCCCTCTTTTTTGTGGATTACCTTTCAATGCAGGTGATTTTTTCTTTTTCTCAGTTGTACTTCTACCAAATCTTACTAATTGATTAATAGTAGGCATCTGTTTTCCTCCTCTCAAATTTCTTTGATTTATATATTTATTCTCGCGTTATATTTCAAAACTAAAACTTTTTATAAAGCTCATTTCTTCAATCTACATTTGATAAAGCTGCATTTGACAAAGTTTTTAATTTTTTTGCTTTTCTTGCAAATCACTTTATCAAACATAACTGCATACTTATTTTAAGTATGTCGATTTACTCTAAAATTCACTTCAAAACATATTATTTTATAAATAATATATTTTTTCAAAATTTAGTTATGAGTTCTAACCTAACTATTTTATACTATAAAAGCCCTTTTGTCAAGGGCTATAAAAGATTTTTATTCAATAATTTGTATAGATGTCAAACATTTGTTACAAAAATATATTAAAAAAAATATTTCTTCCCTAATGTATCTTTAACCTACTGATTTTCCTTG
>NZ_JBGORW010000021.1 GCF_041538065.1 Leptotrichia hongkongensis
TTTTTATCTTTAAGAAAGTTCCTTACAGAAAACTATTTAGTAATAGTTGCTACTACTCCTGAAGCTACTGTTCTTCCACCTTCTCTTATCGCAAATCTTAATCCTTCTTCCATTGCAATTGGGTGAATTAGTTCAACTGTCATTTCAATGTTGTCTCCAGGCATTACCATTTCTACACCTTCTGGCAAGTTTACTTCTCCTGTAATGTCAGTCGTTCTGAAGTAGAATTGTGGTTTGTATCCTGTGAAGAATGGTGTATGTCTTCCTCCTTCATCTTTTGTCAATACGTACACTTCTGACTTGAATCCTGTATGTGGGTTGATTGTTCCTGGTTTTGCAAGTACTTGCCCTCTTTCCACTTCTTCTTTCTTAGTTCCTCTTAACAATGCTCCAATGTTGTCTCCAGCTTGTCCTGAATCCAATAATTTTCTGAACATTTCTACTCCTGTTACAGTAGTTTTTGTTGTTGGCTTGATTCCTACGATTTCTACTTCTTCACCAACGTTGATTACTCCTCTTTCTACTCTTCCTGTTACAACTGTTCCTCTTCCTGTGATTGTGAACACGTCTTCAATTGGCATTAGGAATGCTTGGTCTACTGGTCTTTCTGGTGTTGGAATGTAGTCATCAACCGCATCCATTAATTCCATAATTCTGTCTACCCATTGAGCTTCTCCATTTAATGCTCCTAATGAAGATCCTTTGATTACTGGTACATCGTCTCCTGGGAATCCGTATTCTGTAAGTAATTCTCTTACTTCCATTTCTACTAGTTCTAATAATTCTTCGTCATCTACCATGTCAACTTTGTTCAAGTATACTACGATGTAAGGTACTCCAACCTGTCTTGCAAGAAGGATATGCTCTCTTGTTTGAGGCATAGGACCGTCAGCTGCTGATACTACTAAGATAGCACCATCCATTTGAGCCGCTCCTGTAATCATGTTTTTTACGTAATCCGCATGCCCTGGACAGTCAACGTGGGCATAGTGTCTTTTTTCTGTTTCATACTCAATGTGAGCTGTGTTGATTGTAATCCCTCTTTCTCTTTCTTCAGGCGCTTGGTCAATGTTTTCAAAGTCAACTTTTTCAGCTAGCCCTTTTTCAGCCAATACTTTTGAAATTGCTGCTGTCGTTGTTGTTTTCCCGTGGTCAACGTGACCTATTGTTCCTACGTTTACGTGTGGTTTGCTTCTCTCGAATTTAGCTTTTGCCATTTTAATTTTTCCTCCATT
>NZ_JBGORW010000022.1 GCF_041538065.1 Leptotrichia hongkongensis
AAAAAAGAAAGGTTTCTGATATAATGTAAATCTACCAAACCACATTAAGGAGAAACCTTTCATATGAGTAGTATATCAGAAATATACCGTGTTCGTCAACGGGCAATTGAGTATGCAATAAAACATAATAATAATTCAAAGGCAGCAGTGAAATATAAGACATCACGTCAGCAGATAAAACGTTGGAGAGACAGATACGACGGCACAGTCCAGTCTCTTCTGCCAAAAAGCAGAAGACCTAAAAGCCACCCAAACCAGCACACGCAAGAAGAAATAGAGCTGGTTATGAAAAAGTACAGGAAATTTGGCTATGAAGGGCTGGCAGAAGTTTATGTCAAAGCAAGAAAGGAAGGCTATAGCCGTACATATGATTCAATGTGCAGGATAATAAGGAAAATGAAGGGCAATGCCAAAGAAAAGCCTAAAAAGCTATATAAGAGAAAGAAGAAGGTTGAACAGGCGAAGTACCCTGGGGAAAGAGTACAGATAGACATAAAATATGTTCCGGAAGAATGCATACAGTTTGGCACACGTGACCAGAAGTATTATCAAATAACGGCATTAGATGAATATACAAGAAAAAGAGTGTTAAGGATAGCAGATGAAAAAAGTACCTATCAGACTGCAAAGTTTCTAGAGAACTTGGAAAAGGAGCTGGGATTTGACATAAAGAAAGTTCAGACAGACAATGGGAGAGAGTTCACAAATTCTGAAAGTGATAAGAAAACACTGTTTGAGCTGAAACTGGAGGAGAAGGGGATAGAGTACGGGACAACTCGTCCATATTCGCCATGGGAGAATGGGAAAGTGGAAAGAAGCCACAGGCTTGACAGCAAGTACTATGCAGACAAGAAATTTAAAAGCAAGGAAGAACTGTTAAGGGCAATAAGGAAATACAATACAAGATACAACAACATATCAAGAAAAGTGCTAGGCTTTAAGAGTCCAAATGAAGTATTAAAAGAGTACAAGGAAAATCAGTAGGTTAAAGATACATTAGGGAAGAAATATTTTTTTTAATATATTTTTGT
>NZ_JBGORW010000023.1 GCF_041538065.1 Leptotrichia hongkongensis
GAGGACGGGTCGGCGCCCCCATCCCCTCTGCCGGAGCCGCGGGGGCCCACGTGCGTCCTCCCGGTGGCGGGAAGGGGTTCGCGGGGCGCCCGGGGCCAAAAACCGAGGGTACCGCATCGAGAATGGTCGAATTGGACCCTGCCGGAGGCTCGAAACGGGCTTGCCTGTTTGCCCCGTCGATCTGCTCGTCCTGAGCTTTCCGTCGATATATCGTAGCGGCGAATCCGGCGTGCGGATCGAAAGTTACGGCCTCGGCAAGCCAAGCCGTCTCGCGGGAGGCTCTAATCCGGAAGGCACGAATAATTTCAATCGCGAATCTATTCCGGGTGCGATCATACCAGCGCTAATGCACCGGATCCCATCAGAACTCCGCAGTTAAGCGTGCTTGGGCGAGAGTAGTACTAGGATGGGTGACCTCCTGGGAAGTCCTCGTGTTGCACCCCTTTTTTTATTTTCGCGTCGATTCGGGCCGCCCCACTCGGGCCGCAGCTCGCCACCCATTTTCGTAATTTTTTTTCT